>JBIOYN010000376.1:0-3327 GCA_044870155.1 Acidimicrobiia bacterium
AGCAGTGGAACGTCGCCACCCTGATCGACTGGTCCGAGGACCTCGACTTCTCCGACCAGGACGCCTTCCCGGACTTCTACGTCCCCATCTATGGCTCGGACTCCTTCGAGTCCATGAGCCGCCAGGACAAGGACGTCGTGCGCCACCACTACGTCGCCTGGCTGTTCTCGCAGTTCCTCCATGGCGAGCAGGGGGCGCTGGTGTGCGCCTCCAAGATCGTCCAGACCGTGCCCGACGTGGACTCGAAGTTCTACGCCGCCACCCAGGTCATGGACGAGGCCCGCCACGTCGAGGCCTACTCCCGGTTCCTCAACGAGAAGGTCGACCTCGCCTACCCCATCAACCCCCACCTGGCCGCCCTGCTCGACCAGACGATCAGCGACCGCCGCTGGGACATGACCTATCTGGGCATGCAGGTGATGATCGAGGGCGTGGCCCTGGCCGCCTTCGGGATGATCCGGGACCTCACCCGCCATCCGCTCACCCGGTCCATCAACGCCTACGTGATGAAGGACGAGGCCCGCCACGTGGCCTTCGGGCTGCTCGCCCTCCAGGACGCCTACCAGGACCTGACCGAGGCCGAGCGCCGGGAACGGGAGGAGTTCGTGGTCGAGGCCAGCTACCTCCTGCGCGACCGTTTCCTGGGTGAGGAGGTGTGGTCGAACCTGGGCCTCGACGTGGCCGAGTGCGTGTCCTACGTGGAGAACGCCCAGGTGATGTCCATGTACCGCATGAACCTCTTCTCCCGGGTGGTGCCCACCGTCAAGCGGATCGGGCTGTGGGGCGACAAGATCCAGCGGGCCTTCGAGGACATGGGGGTCATCGCCTTCGAGTCCATGGAGCCCGCCGACCTCTTCGTCAACGACGAGCGCGTGGCCAACGACCTCGAGGCCGAGATCGCCGCCCGGCGCTCCGGGGGTGCCGGGGCGGGCCCGGCGGTGACGCGCCACCAGGAGCTGGCCGAGGCCATCGTGGCCGGCGAGGAGGGCTGAGGGTCGCGTCCCCGCCTGCTGCTCGGGGCCGCGGTGGTCCCGTTCGTCGTCGCCACCGTCGCCGGACTGGTGCTGCTGTGGCCGGCCGACGCCACGCCGCCCGTCCCCGACGTCATCGGGCCCCCGGCCGAGCTGGCCGACGCCTCGGTGGCGAGCGTCGAGCGCCGGCCCTGTGAGGGCACCGACGCCAGTCAGAACGTCGTCTGCCAGGAGGTCAGCGCCAAGCTGACCAGCGGCGGGAAGGCGGGCGAGACCGTACGCCTGGAGGTGAGCGAGGGCCCGGGGGCGCCCCGCCTCGACCAAGGCGACCGTATTGTCGTCGGCGTGGTGCCCGGGGTCCGGGGTGGCCCCGAAGCAGGGACGTACTACTTCTCCGACTTCCAGCGCCGCACGCCCCTCGTCGTGCTCGGCGTGTGCTTCGCCCTGGCCGTGGTCGCCCTGGCTCGGTGGCGGGGTCTCATGGCCCTGGCCGGCCTGGCGGTGAGCCTGGCCGTGCTGGTCAAGTTCATGCTCCCGGCCATCCTCGAGGGCCGGAGCCCGGTGGCGGTGTCGGTGGTGGGCGCCGCCGCCATCATGTTCGTGGCCCTGTACCTGGCCCACGGGTTCAACGCCCAGACCACCACCGCCGTCCTCGGCACCCTCGGGAGCCTGCTGCTCGTCGGTGTCCTGGCCTGGATCTTCGTCGAGGCCTCCCACTTCTCGGGCCTGGCGTCGGAGGAGGCCGGATTCCTCCAGGCCGCCGCCGGCAAGGTCAGCCTGCAGGGACTCCTGCTCGGCGGGATCGTGATCGGCTCGCTCGGCGTCCTCGACGACGTGACCGTCACCCAGGCGTCGGCGGTGTGGGAGCTCCACCAGGCCAACCCGGCCTACGGGTTCGCCCGCCTGTTCCCGGCCGGCCTGCGCATCGGCCGGGACCACATCGCCTCCACCGTCAATACCCTGGTGCTGGCCTACGCCGGCGCCTCCCTGCCCCTGCTCGTCCTCTTCACCCTGTCCAACCGCGACCTGGGAGGCGTGCTGACGGGCGAGCTGGTGGCTACCGAGGTGGTGCGGACCCTGGTCGGGAGCCTGGGCCTGGTGGCGGCCGTCCCTCTCACCACCGCCCTGGCCGCCTTCGCCGCCGAACGATCCGGCTAGGGAGGCCGGCGGGGCCGGATCGGGGAATTAGGGCTCGGCCTCCCCCTCGGCGGGGGCCCACTGGTCGGCGGCCGCCACCACCCGGGCCACGGCCGCGGCCAGATCGTCGAGGCCCCCGCCCGACCGGCCGAGAGCCAGGCCGGCGGCGAAGGTGGCCAGGGGAGCGGCCGGGCGGGCCACCCCGTGGGCGGCGTCCCGGGCGAGGTCGAGCAGCAGGGTGACGGCGTCCGAGGACAGGAGCGCGGGGTCGACGTCATCCGCCCCCGCCGACCCCGCGGCGGTCTGAAGCCAACGGTCGAGCATGCCCGCGACCATAATCCCGGCGTGCCGGCCCGGACCCTGGTCCTGTTCCATGCCCATCCTGACGACGAGGCCATCTTCACCGGCGGGACCATCTGGCAGCTGGCCGAGCGGGGCTGGCGGATCGTGCTCGTCATGGCCACGGGGGGCGAGTGGGGCGAGGCGGCGGCCGGATTCGGCCACGCCGACCTCGCCGCCGTGCGCCGTCAGGAGACGCTGGACGCCGCCGCCGTCCTCGGGATCAACCGGACCGAGTTCCTCGACTACCACGACTCCGGGCTGTCGGGTGACCCGGCGCACGTCTGTGACAACTCACTGGCGTGGGCGGACGAGGCCGAGGTGGCGGCCCGGGTGGCCGCCGTCCTCCGGGAGGAGGAGCCGGAGGCGCTGGTGGTCTACGACGCCGACGGGATCTACGGGCATCCCGACCACGTGGTGGTCCACCGGGCCGGGCTGGTGGCGGCGGAAGGCGCCGCCGTGCCCACCGTCTACGAGGCCACGGTGGACCGCGAGTACCTGCACTTCGTCGAGACGCATCTGGTGGTGAAGGCCAAGCAGGCCACGGGCGAGCTGGGCCTGGCCGGCACCCACCTCGGGATGTCGACGGTGGAGATCACCACCACCCTGGACGTGCGCGCCGCGCTGTACGTGAAGCGCCAGGCCATGGCCGCCCACGCCAGCCAGATCCCGGAGACTGCGAGCGTCCTGCATCTGCCGCCGGAGTCGTTCGGCGCGGTGTACGGCTATGAGTGGTACGTGCGCCGGGGTCCCACCGGACCCCTGGAGGCGCTGGTCGGTTTGTAGCTCCTAGCCGTGGACCTGGGTGTTGAGGTAGAGGCCCTCACCGATCTGGCTGATGAGCTCCAGCTGGGTCTCCAGCCAGTCGGCGTGCGCCTCC
>JBIOYN010000377.1:0-5114 GCA_044870155.1 Acidimicrobiia bacterium
TCACGGGGTGGGGGCGCTTCCTTTTCTCAGGTCGTGGCGGTCTCGTCCTCCGGCGCGGAAACCTTCGGAGCCCCGGCGCCCGGCCCCGGTGAGACCCACGTCTCCTCGCCCAGGAGCACCTCGAGGAAGGCCCGCAGCTCGGCCAGGCCCTCGACCCGGGCCCGGTAGTAGCGCCGGGTTCCCTGGCGGCGCTCCGTCACCAGCCCCGTGTCCTTGAGGATGCGCAGATGCTGGGACACCGCCGGCCGGCTGACCTCGAAGTGGGCAGCGATCTGCCCCGCGGTGAGCTCCTCATCCCGGACGAGGCGAACAATCTCCCGCCGGTGGCGCTCGGCGATGGCCCGGATCGCAGCTTCCACGGTGCACATTAAAGCCCGTCAGCACACCATTCCTCAAGTGCGGACTTAAGTAAACAGGAGGAGACCCCGGCAACAGGCCTTTTCGCAGCCCCCGAAATCGTCGGTATCTTCGAAGGATGGCATCCTCCCCCGTGCAGATCGTGCCCTCCGTCCTCCCCGCTGATTTCGCCCGGCTGGGCGACGAAGTAGCCGCCCTGGAGAAGGCGGGTGTGGACCGCATCCAGTGGGACGTGATGGACGGGCACTTCGTGCCCAACCTCACCTTCGGGCCCGACGTCATCGGCGCCTGCCGCCCCCACTGCGACGTGCCCTTCGAGGCCCACCTCATGGTGACCAACCCCGATCTGCTGCTGGAGAACTACGTCAACGCCGGCTGTGAGCTCGTCATCGTCCACGCCGAGACCTGCACGCACCTGCACCGCACCCTCGCATCCATCCACGAGCTCGGCGCCCGCGCCGGGGTGGCCCTCAATCCCGCCACCCCGCTGGACTGCATGCGCCATGTCATCGACCTCACCGATCTGATCCTGGTGATGACGGTGAACCCCGGCTTCGGTGGGCAGGCCTACATCGCCAGCATGGAGCCCAAGATCACCGAGGCCCGCCAGCTCATCGAGGCTTCCGGGCGACCGGTGGAGCTGGAGGTCGACGGCGGGATCGGTCCCCACACCATCGCCGGCGCCGCCGCCGCCGGAGCCGACGTGCTGGTGGCGGGGAGTGCCCTGTTCCGGGACCCCGAGGGCCTGGAGCACGCCGTGGCCGACCTGCGGGCCCGGGCCGAGGCCGCCCGGGCCTGATCCTTCCAAACGCCCCGAAGCGCCCACTTCTCCTCCCTGAAGGCAGGAGCGCGGAGCCCGGCCGTAGAAACCAAGGCCGCTGGGACCCGGCATCCCCCCGAGCCCGAGGTTCAAGAGTTGACCAGCTGGCGCATCGATCCCATCGACGAACCGGC
Organism: Acidimicrobiia bacterium; assembly: GCA_044870155.1. Lineage (GTDB taxonomy): Bacteria > Actinomycetota > Acidimicrobiia > IMCC26256 > BP-133 > CAWBJP01. The sequence continues at coordinate 1,312 of JBIOYN010000377.1, forward strand.
GCTGCGGACGCCCCGCCGCCCAAGGATCATGCGCGTCCTCGCCGTGGCCGTCGCCTCGCTGCTGACCGCCAACGGGGTCATCCTCACCGAGCACTACGCCCACACCGACCTGGCCGGTCTCCTGGCCGACGGGCTGCGCGACGCTCGCACCTACCTGGCCAACGCCATCGACCCCGAGCCCGCCGACCAGGTACTCGCCGGGGTGGAGAACACGACCACGACCAGCGGTCCGGACACGGCAACCACGGCCACGACCACCACCCCGACGACGGCTCCGGCCGCCACCACGGAGACGACCGCCCCGGGCGCCGTCCCCGGCGGCCCCCAGCCCACGGCTCCGCCCGCCACCACTCCCCCGGCGGCCGCCGTGCCCGCCGCCAACTCCATCGCCGACGCCGTCCCCGCCCTCTCCGCCTTCGTGGAGAAGGAGCGGGGCATGAAGTTCAAGGCCCCGGTGGCCGTCACCGTCCTCGACGAGGCCCCGTTCAAGGCCCGCATGGCCGAGCGCCGGCTCGCCCCCGCCGAGGCCGAGGCCCGCCAGGCGCAGGGCGTGGTGCGGGCGCTGGGCCTCATCGGCCCCAGCGTCGACCTGGCCGCCCAGGTCAAGCGGCTCTCCACCGGCTCGGCCACCGCCTTCTACGACCCCGCCGCCAACGAGCTGGTGGTCAAGGCGGGCGCCGCCACCCCCTTCGTCCGCAAGATCCTCGTCCACGAGCTCACCAACGCCCTCCACGACCAGCACTTCGAGCTCGACCGGCCCGCCATGAAGGGCGGCGTCAACGAGCCGGGCGCCTCCTTCGAGGCCGTCGTCCAGGGCATCGCCGCCCGCGTCGAGGAGCGCTACGTCGCCACCCTCAGCGCCGCCGACAAGCAGTCGGTGGAGTCCGAGCAGCGCCGCCTCGCCGCCCTCATCCCCCGGGACATCCCCCAGTACGTGCTCGTCTCCTTCGGGTTCCCCTTCACCGCCGGCCTCCGCCTGGCCAACGCCCTGGCCACCGCCGGCGGCCAGGGCCGGCTGAGCACCGCGCTCCAGTCCCCGCCCGTCAGCACCGAGCAGGTGCTGCGCCCCGAGAAGTACACCGCCGGCGAAGCTCCCAAGGCCGTGCCCACCCCCGCCGCCGACGGCGCCGTGGTGCTCCAGGGCAGCCTGGGTCAGCTCAACCTCTCCCTCATGCTGGCCGAAGTCCTCGAGGCCGGCTACGCCGAGGGGGCGGCCGACGGCTGGGGTGGCGACAGCTTCGTGGCCTGGCAGAACGGCGGCCAGACGTGCGTGCGCCTCGCCATCGACATGGACAATGCCGACGAGAACGCCGAGCTGGGCGAGGCCCTGGCCGACTGGGCCGCCGAGCGGCCCGGAGCCACGGTCGAGGGCGCGGGGCCCTTCACCGTCACCCGCTGCGCCTGATCTAGCGACGCTTGGCCGCTGCCGCCAGGGCCTCGAGCTGGGACTCGGTGCCGATGGCGATGAGGATCTGACCCGCGCCCAGGACGGTCTCGGGCGCGGGGTTGGTGGTGAAGGTCCCGTCGGCGTCGCGCATGGCGAGGACGAGGGCGCCGGTCTGGTCACGGATGTGGGTGTCACGCAGCGAGGCCCCGGCCAGAGGTGATCCTTCCGGGACCACGACTTCTTCGAGGCGGAACTCGAGGGTGCCGTCGTGCATCACGACGTCGAGGAATTCGGCCACGTGGGGCTGGAGGACGAAGGCGGCCATGCGCTTGCCCCCGATGCTCTGGGGGTTGACCACCCGGTCGGCGCCGGCCTGGAGGAGCTTGGCCTCGGAGTTGTCGACGCGGGCCCGGGCCACGATGAACAGGTCGGGGCGCAGGGAGCGCCCCGAGAGCGTGACGAAGAGGTTGTCGGCGTCGGTGGTGAGCGCCGAGACCAGCACCCGGGCCCGCTCGATCCCCGCCTCCAGGAGCACGCTGTCGTCGGTGGCATCGCCTTCCACGAACGGGTGGCCGATGCTCCGGGCCCGCTCCGGATTCCGGTCAACGACCACCACCTCCTGCCCGGCGGAGGCCACGTACTCGGTGAGGGCCCGCCCCACCCGGCCCCAGCCGCAGACGATGACGTGGTTGCCCATGCGGCCGATCTGGCGCTCCATCTTCCGCCTCCCGAGCAGTTCCGCGAGCTCACCCTCGATCACGGCCTGGATCACGACTGTGAGGTTGTAGAGCGCCGTCCCCACGCCGGTGAGGATGAGCACGATGGTGAAGACCTGGCCGGCGCCGGAGAGGGGCTGCACCTCCCGGAAGCCGACCGTGGTCACGGTGGTGACGGTCTGGTAGACGGCGTCGAGGAAGGGGAAGCCCAGGACGACGTAGCCGGCCGTCCCCGCCACCAGTACACCGGCGAGGATCACCAGCCCCAGTCGCAACCGCCGCCATGGGTCCCGGTCCATGAGGACCTGAGACTACCTAGGCCAGGTCGAGGATCTTCTCGAGCCGGACCAGCTTGAAGTCCTGGTTGCCCGTCGTGCCCGGGGCGTCGTTGATGTGGTCCTGGCAGGAGAACACGCCCTTGGGGAACAAAGGCCCGAGGTTGGCGGCCACGGCGTCGATGCCGTCGGTGCGCGAGCAGCGGTCGGTGACGTCGCCGGCGTCGACCTTGTACTTCTTCACGAAGTCCCAGGGCTCGTTGCGCTGGTAGACGACGAAGGAGTCATCACCCTGGGAGGAGGCCAGCAGGTAGCCGCCACCCCCCGGCTGGTAGACGATGGCCAGGCCCTCGACGTCGGGGGACAGGTGCCCGTCGGCGGGCGCGGCGCCGTCCACCAGCTTGCGGTCGGTGGTGGGGTCGCCCGGCTCGGCCCCGTAGGCCCAGATGCCCACGTTCTCCTCGGCCACGTAGAGGATCTTCCGCTCGTCGTCGAACACGCATCCCTCGGCTTCGGAGCCGATCTCCCAGGGGCCGCGCATCACGTGGGCGTTGACCTTGCCGCCCTCGTCGACCAGCTCGTACTGCGCCGCCTTGCCGGTGAGCGTCTCGGCGAAGAGGTAGTGCTTGCCGGACACGGGGCTGTGGTACATGCACATGCCCGCCACCGGCATACCGGGGTCGACGTCGGGCGAGGTGACGTTGGTGAGCATCCGGGTGGCCGGGTCGATGGTGTAGAAGCGCATGCCGTAGCCCACCACGCCGATGAGGTCGACGGTCTTGCCGGCCAGCGTGAACCCGGACCGGAGGTCGACGTTGCCGGGCCGCGTGGTGGGGTCGATGGACTGCAGGCGCTTGCCGGCCATGTCGTAGACCTCGAGGGCGCCCTCCTTGTCGGTGCCGATCACCACCGACTGGGAAGGATCGGTGGGGTGGACCCAGAACGCCATGTCGTCGGCGGCGTCACCCGACGCTCCCACCGGCTCGGTCTCGCCGTCGGCGGTCACCGAGGCATCGGCCGGCGCCGCCTTGGGGGTGACTACGTCGACATGGCCGTTGACGGCGCGCCGGGGATCGGCGGGGGCGGGGGCGGCGGCCACGCCGGCCACCACCAGCAGACCGGCCGCGCCGGCCAGCGCCAACCGGCCGGAGCGAGCGCCGAATCCGAGAACAGCCGTTGGGTACCTTGACGGCGCGGCTGGCGAGGACGAGGTGCGAGCACGGAGCGAGCGGAACGGCTGGGACATCGGACACCTCCCGGGATGCACGCCGCTCCCGATTGTTCTCCGCCGGGGGTCTGAAGTGGTGGATAGGATGCCCCCCACCCCGATCGAGGAGGCTGCATGTCCGTTTCGGCATACGTGCTCATCCAGACCGAGGTCGGCAAGGCCGCCCAGGTGGCGTCTGAGGTGCGCAAGATCGACGG
>JBIOYN010000378.1:0-3244 GCA_044870155.1 Acidimicrobiia bacterium
CCGCCGAACTCAAGGCGTGCTGCGCCGCCGTCTACGAACACGACCTGGTCGCCCTCGTGCTGGGGCCGAGCTACCACCCCGGCGGGCTGGACCTCACCCGGCGCCTGGCCCGGACCCTCGACCTCCGCCCCGGAGGGCGGGTCGGCCTCACCGACGTGACCGTCGACGCCGACCGCCTCGACCCCGAGCTGCGGACCCTGGCCGGCCACGTGGCCTGCCTGGCCGGCGCCCGCCCCGACCGCGAGTACCAGGCCCTTCTCGCCGGCACCGGCCTGCGGGTCGTCCGCACCGAGACCCACGACGAGGCGCTGGCCCGGATGGTCGACCATCTCGACGCCCGCCTGCGCGCCCTCGGGGCCATCGGCCTCCCCGGGATCGACCTGGCCGCCGCCGAGCCCTACCTGGCCGCCGCCGCCCGGGCCGTGCACTCCGGGATCGCCGGCTACCGCCTGCTGGCCGCCGTCAAGGGTTGACGCCGGCCCGCCGGTGGCCGCCGTGACGTCACCCCGGGCATCCCGGCTGCTGACGGCCCGCCGGGGCCTCGACCGCTCCGAATGGGTGACGACGGTCGCCGCCTTCGTCATCAGCTCGGCGTGCTACCTCCGCTGGGGCCACCCCTACCTGGCCCGGGGCGTCGTCGGCGACCTCGTGGGGTCTGGCGCTCCTCTCCCTGGTGGCGTGGACCCGCCGGGGCCTCCGCCACGAGGCGCTGATCTGCCTCATCTCGATCGCCGTCGTGCATGTCATCGACCCCGAGTGGCCGCTGGTCATCTCCGACCTCGTCTGGTGGCTGGCGGTGGTGCTGGCCGTCGCCGGGTACCTCGCCGTCCGACTCCGGGTGGGGACCGGCCGGCAATTGCCCGACGCCCGGTGAAGCCCGACTGCTACCGTGCCGGCGGCTTCGTGAGCGGGCCTCAAGCGCTCTCCCTGGGTTGCCCATCGACCCCACGGAGGCGGATCATGGCCCTGGATGAGCGAGCACGTCACGAACTGTTCCTGCGCCTCGAACAGGTATTGGGTCCCGAACCCGCCGAGAGCCTCATGGAGATGATGCCCCCGGTGGGTTGGGCCGACGTCGCCACGAAACGCGACCTCGACGCACTCGAACAGCGCATCGACCTCCGGTTCGAGGCCATGGACCACAAGTTCGAGGCCATGGACCACAAGTTCGAGGCCAAGTTCGAGGCGATGAACCACCAACTCGAGGCGACGAAGCACGAGCTTGTCGCCCTCTTCCGAGGTGAGCTGCTCACGGCCGTGACCGCCCAGACCAGAACGCTGGTGCTGGCCAACCTCGGCGCGGTGCTCTCGACCGCCATCCTCGCCTTCGGGGCGGCCAAGCTGGCCTAGAGCTGCGTCCGCCCTCGGCGGTTCGACGAGCCCCCGACCCTCGTCGTCCTGCCCGGCTTGACGGCAGCGCCGGCCTGGCGCCGGCCCCCGGCTGAGCCGGCGGACGGGTGAGGTCACCGATCCCGGCGTTGCATCCCGTCAGCCGCCGGGTAAGCACAGCCGACGATGGACCACCCCGACCCGGTCATCCTGGTCTCGCACCGCGGCCCGCTCCAGCACCGCCGGGAGGACGGCCGGCGGGTGGCCGAGCGGGGCGCCGGCGGGCTGGTGACCGCCCTGTCGCACCTGGCCGACCACCTGGAGGAGGCCACCTGGGTGTGCGCCGCCCTCTCGGAGGTGGACGAGGCGGTGGCGGCCGAGTCGCCGGACGGCTTTCCCCTCGACGGCGACCGGCCCGGGGTGCGGGTCCGGATGGTGGCCGTCGACGCCGAGGCGGAGCGCAAGTTCTACGGGGTCATCGCCAACCCGCTGCTGTGGTTCATCCAGCATTCGCTGTGGGACCTGGCCACCACCCCCGACATCACCGCCGAGGTCCTCGACGCCTGGGAGGCCGGCTACGTCCCGGTCAACGGCCGCTTCGCCGACGAGGTGGTCCGGGAGGTGGAGGCCCGGGGCGGGCGGGCCACCGTCATGGTCCACGACTACCACTTCTACCTGGCCCCGGCCATGGTCCGGGCCCGGTGCCCGGACGTGTTCATCCACCACTTCGTCCACATCCCCTGGCCCCAGCCCGACGCCTGGCGGGTGCTGCCGCCGCCCCTGCGGGAGGCGATCTTCACCGGGATGCTGGGCTGCGACGTGGTCGCCTTCCACACCGACCGCTACGCCCGCAACTTCCTCCTCGGCTGCCAGGAGCTCCTCGGCCTCCCCGTCGACCTGGCGGCGCTCACCGTCGACGCCGGCGGACGGCGGGTGGCCGCCCGCTGGTATCCCATCTCGGTCGACGCCGACGCCTTCGACGCCCTGGCCTCCTCCCCCGGGGTCCTGCGGGCCGAGGAGGAGCTCGTCGCCACCCGCCGGGAGCACCTGATCGTGCGGGTCGACCGCACCGACCCGTCCAAGAACATCCTGCGGGGCTTCCGGGCCTTCGACCTGCTCCTGGCCCAGCACCCCGAGCTGGCCGGGCGGGTGACGTTCCTGGCCTTCCTCCAGCCCAGCCGCCAGGACGTGGCCCAGTACGCCGACTACACCGAGGCCATCCGACGCCTCGCCGCCGACGTCAACCTGGCCCACGGCACCCCCGACTGGCAGCCCATCGACCTGCGCCTGGGCGCGGACCTCGACTTCGCCGTGGCCGCCTACCGCCAGTTCGACGTGCTCATGGTCAACGGCATCTTCGACGGGATGAACCTGGTGGCCAAGGAGGCCGTCCTGGTCAACCAGCGCGACGGGGTGCTGGCCCTGTCGGAGAACACCGGCGCCCACGCGGAGCTCGGCGCCTTCGCCGTCACCCTGCATCCCTTCGACCTCGTCCAGCAGGCCGGCGCCCTCCACGAGGCCCTCACCATGGACGCCGCCGAGCGCAAGGCCCGCCGGGAAATGTGCGCCGCCGTGGTGCGGGAGAACGACGTCACCAAATGGTTCCGCCGCCAGCTGGACGACCTCGAAGAGCTGCGGCGGGCCGGCGCGTAGGCCGCAGCTCGACGGGCCCGCAGCCCCGTCGTCACCGGTGCCCTACGGACGGCGGGTGGCGATCACGGAGTGGAAGGCGCCCATACCGGGAAGGTCGTGGGCCTCGACCACGCTGAGGCCGGCGTCGGCGAAGAGCCGCTCGTAGGTGGCCACCGCGTGGGCCTCGCCGCCGGGAGTCACGGTGAGCAGCAGCATGGACAACAGCCGGGCGAAGCGGTCCTCGGCCGGCGACCCCACGACCATCGGACCCTGGATGGCGAGG
>JBIOYN010000379.1:0-18924 GCA_044870155.1 Acidimicrobiia bacterium
AGTGCTGGGTCGGAGGAGGATTCCACTGGTGGACGAGGACGAGGTCACCTCAGCCGGCCAGGAGTCGGCGCGGCCGGGCCGCTCACCCTACGTGCAAGCCCGGTCACACTGCGGCCATCTGACGTCACCATCTGGCCGGCCTGCTGGGGATCACGGTCGACGACCGCCACATTGCCGCTCATGGGCGGTGGGTCCCTCCCAGCAGCTGATCGCGGATCGATTCGGAGTCGAGCCACACGTTCTCGCGAGCGATCAGCCCATCCCGGAACTCCAGGACGTGGAGCAGACGGAACGCGACCTGCCGGCGCCGGCCCTCGAGACCGACGAGGACGCCGTCGAACTGGCCGCTCCAGATGGTCTCGTCCACCATGAACTCCTCACCGTGGTAGCGATGGAGCGGCTGAGCCTCCTCTTGGTCAAGGAGTTTGTACAGCTGGTCGTAAAGGTCGCGGATCTGCTCCTTCCCCCGACAGGGTCCGGCCGGGAACCCCACGATGTCGAGCTCGGCATCGTGAGTGAAGGTCGTCATGACTCCGTCGAGGTCATGGGCCGCTTCGTAGGCGAAGTGTTCGTCCACCACATGGTCCATCTCGGCAGGGCTGATGGATCGCATACGCCCTCCTTGCCTTCTGGCCGTGACACCGGAGCCGAGAAGCGCAGGCTCCCTGCGGATATTAGGCAGGTTGCCTGCGCTATTGTCAATGGTGTGGAGACAGCACGGGGTGGGCACTCGAGGGCGCCGAGCATGATCGCGGTCTTCCGGCGCACGGCCCAGCTGATGGTCGACGAGCTCATCGAGCGCCTGGAGGCCGCCGGCTACCCAGATCTGACTTCCGCCCATCACCCCGTGTTCGAGAATCTCGACCGCGGTGGGACTCGTCTGAGCGTGCTGGCCTCACGAGCAGATATGACGCATCAGTCGATGAGCGAACTGGTCGCCGCGCTCGAACAACGAGGATTCCTCGAACGGCGCCCAGACCCCTCTGATGGTCGCGCCCGCCTGGTCTGTCTGACCGCCGAGGGAAGGCAACTCGTCAAAACCGCCATCGCGGAACTCGACGCCATTGAAGCGAAGTGGCGTCAACGCTGGCGACGAGCCGGCTTCCGGGGGGATATGAGAAGGCTGCTCGAGGCCACTCTCACAAGGGAAGATGTCTGGCGCCTCCCATCGACCTGACCCAGAACGACGGAACAGCTCACGGTCGAAGCCGGCGTTCTGGAGCCACGTTCGGTGGTTCAGGGACGACGGCCTGAAGGCGCGGAATGCCGAAATCGGTGGGCTTCCTCCCGGGGTCTCATCCGGCGGCGTGCGCCGGCTGAGCAGCTGGCGCCTTGGCGGAGCGTGACTTGGTCCAGAAGCCGAAGAGGGAAGGGTTCGCGGCGATCAGGTGAGTCCGCATTCTTGAAGTCGACCGGTTTTCTGGGGAGGTCATTTCAGTCGTCCGGGCTCCGTACGCGCCTCTACGGGCCATACAGCGGGCCGCTCACCCGTGGTCGGAGGCCTCATGACTTTCTGCTAGGTCGTCGAGCACCGGCTTCTCGGCACTGAACCGCTCGCGCTGTCTACGCTGTTCACCGAGGACCTACTCGGGCTCATGCGGCGCCTGATCCCCCCGAGAACAAGGGGCAGATCGCAGTCCGGTGGTCTTGAACGCCAAGCTGCCCGGCGGGTATGTCGCCAGCGAAGGGAGGCTGCGCAGATGGATAGGGAGGCGATGTACCACGAAGGGGCGCGGGCGTTGCAGGATCGATTCGACAGCCGCCGAATCGCTGACCGCTTGGAGGAGATCACCGTCCACCAAGAGTTCACCCTGGACGATAAGGCGTTCGTCGAGCGCTGCGCGATGTTCTTCCTGGCCACCGCCGATGCCGACGGTTGGCCCGACTGCTCCTACAAAGGCGGCATGCCTGGCTTCGTCCGGGTCGTCGACCCAGAGACCCTGGCTTTCCCCAGCTACGACGGAAACGGGATGTTCCGGAGCCTGGGCAACATCCTGATGAACCCCAAAGTGGGACTCCTCTTCATCGACTTCGAACAGCCGAACCGGATGCGCATCAGAGGCACTGCTTCTCTCCACGACGACGACGAGCTGCTCGCCTCGTTCGAAGGTGCCCAGCTGATCGTGCGGGTCCGGGCCGAACGCATCTTCCCCAACTGTCCCCGGTACATCCACCGCATGGAGCTGGTCGACCACTCGGCCTACGCCCCACGGCCAGGACACGTGCCCCCGGTCCCGGAGTGGAAGGAGATGGAGATCTTCCGTGGCTACCTGCCGGGGCACTGTCCAGGCGACACAGGAGGCACTGACTGAGTTGGCGGATTGGCAGGGCGGCGCGACAGAAGCAGGATGCCCAGGTCGCCGGGCGCCTGGTCTGACTTGCTCGTTCGTCTTCAAGGGCCGGCACACACCCCCTGAACTTCTTACGTCTCGGCGCGGACATTGCCGGGCGATATAAGGGGTGGCGCTGGACGGCTCCGCCGCTTCTCGTCCGGCGAAACCCAGGCACGTGGATCGACGGCTTCGGGCGGCAGCCGCGTGGCGGTTCAGAGGGACAGAATCGCCCCCTAACGCCGGTTAGGAGCGCCACCGGACCCCAGGACGGACCGACGGGTTTCTTCGTCGACGAGTTCTGCGCCCGCCGCCTCGGAAACGCCGCCGCTCTCTTCGAAGGCCTCCGCTCCTTTTCGGCTGGGGTGGTCGGCTGACGAGCCTGCCGAGATCGCCAGCGGCGAACCGGAAGTGTCCGCCGAAGCGGTGGGGGAGGGGACTCTCAGGGGAAGCGCAGATTCATCGTCTGCTGCGGTAGCACCGGCGCGACCGGCCCGGTCGCCGTACGCGCAGAGCCTGTAGGAGCCCGAGGGTCTCACGATCACCATTTAGCGAGCACCATCTAGCGAGCCTCGCTGGGATCAGCGTCGACGCCAAAACGCCGATTATTGGCGGCTACCGGCCCCCCGGAGCCAGCGGACCGCAAGGTCGACACCGCCACCAGGCCGATGAGCGCGTCCCCCGATTGCCGGGGCGTGACACCGCTTTCACCGGGAAGCAGACTTTGGCCCGTGCCGGAACGCGCTTCCGCCCTCGTCACCATCCTGTTCACCGACCTGGTGGGCTCGACGGAGCTGCTGTCCCGGGCCGGCGACGACGACGCCCAGCGGATCTTCCGGGCCCATCACGACCTGCTGGCCGAGACAGCGGCGGCGCATGGCGGCGAGGAGGTGAAGTGGCTGGGAGACGGGCTGATGGTGGTCTTCGCCTCGGTGGCCGACGCCCTCTCGGCCGCCATCGCCATGCAACAGGCGGCGCGCCGTCCGGTGGCAGGCGAGCAACTGGCGATCCGGGTGGGCCTCAACGCCGGCGAGGCCTTGCGGGACGCCACCGACTACTTCGGGACCACGGTGGTGGTGGCTCGGCGGCTGTGCGACCGGGCCGAGGGAGGCCAGATCCTCTGCTCCGATGTGGTCGCCACGCTGTTGGGGGGCCGGCCCGGCTTCGTGTTCTCGGAGCTGGGCAAACTGGAGCTGAAGGGCATGCCCACTCCGGTGGGCGCCCTGGCAGTCCGCTACCAGACCGATGTGGCGCACGGTCTGCCGTCCCGGCTGCCGTTCGTGGGCCGGGAGTCGGAGCTGGAGCGCCTGGCGGGCCACCTGGCGGAGACGGCGGTGGGCCGTGGCGGGCTGGTCATGGTGGTCGGCGACCCCGGAATCGGGAAAACCCGCACCGCCGAGGAGCTGTCCGAGAGGGCCTGCCGGCAGGGGATGAACGTCGTCTGGGGCCACTGCTACGAGGGTGACTGGGCGCCACCCTACGGGCCCTTCGTCGAGGTGCTGGAGGCCATCGTGGGTTCCAGCGACCCCGGGGAGCTGCGGGCCGACCTGGGCGACGCGGGCGCGCCCCTGGCCCAGCTGGTTCCCGGCCTCCGGCAGGTCCTGCCCGACCTACCCGAGGCTGTCCCGCTCCAGCCGGACGAGGAGCGGTTCCGCCTCCTCGACACCATGGCTCAGTTCCTGGTCGCCCGGTCGCGCCGTGCGCCGCAGGTGTGCTTTCTCGACGATCTGCACTGGGTCGACAGATCCAGCGTGGCCATGCTCCGGCACGTGGCCCGCTTCGCCGTCGGTGAGCGGCTCATGCTGCTCGGCACGTACCGAGACGCCGAGGTCGGCCCCGGTCACCCGCTGACCGAGGCCCTCGGGGGGCTGCGCCGCGACGTGGAGTACGAGCGGGTCAAGCTGGAGGGTCTTGAGGCCAAGGCGGTCGGCCAGCTGCTGGAAGCCCTCGCCGAGCATGACGTGACCGGCGCCGTCGCCGCCGCCATTTCTGCGGAGACGGACGGGAACCCGTTCTTCATCAAGGAGGTGCTGCTCCACCTGGTGGAGGAGGGGCGCTTCTTCGTTGGCGCCGACGGCCGGGCGGCCAGCGACCGCCCCATCGCCGACCTCGGAATCCCCGAGGGAGTGCGGGAGGTGATCGGCCGGCGGGTCGCCCGCCTGTCCGCCGACGCCAACAAGCTCCTCTCCGCCGCCGCCCTGTTCGAGGGGACGTTCCGTTTCGACGTGCTGGCCCAGGTGACCGGATTGGACGAGGACCCTGCCCTCGACGCCCTCGACGAGGCCCTCTCGGCCCACCTCCTCGTGCCCGCCGGCGGGATCGACACCTACGGCTTCACCCATACCCTCGTCCGCCACACGCTCGCTGACGCGCTCAGCCCCTCCCGGCGGGGACGCCTGCACCTGCGGGTGGCCGAAGTCCTCGAACAGGCCGTCGGCGACGCCCCCACGGCGGCCCAGTCGGGAGAGATCGCCGGCCAGTACCACCGCGCCGCCGGCCTGCCCGGCGCCGAGCGGGGAGCTGACCCGGCGCTCGTGGCGGCCGCCCACGCGGAGGCGACAGGAGCCCACGATGAAGCCGCCCAGTTCCTGGGTATGGCCCTGGCGCTCCTGCCCGACGGCGATCCCGCCCGGCCCCGCCTGCTCGGCCGTCTCGGGATGGCCCGTGTCTGGTCCCGCGCCTTTGATGAGGCGGTGGACGTCCTGGCCCGGGCCGGGGAAGGCATCGCCGGCGCCGAGGGGATGGCGGCGGCGGCGGACTACCTGGCCGAAGCCGTCTACGCCTGCGAGATGGCGGGCAGCAGCCCTCACGGTTGGGGCTTGGCGCGACGTGGGCTGGAGTACGCCGGAGACCGTCGGGATCCGACTTGGGGCCGGCTGGTCTCCTTCGATTTCCAACGTCGGGAGGCCGAAGACCCGGAGCATCCGGGCATCCCCATCGATGTACCCGAACGCTGGGAGGCGTGCGGCATCCTCCAGCGGGCCCACCTCGACCCCATGGGTCCTGCCCCCATGGTGGCGGTGTACCGGTCCCGCACGGAGGCGCTGACGAGCACCAATCTCAACGTCCTCGTCTACTGGGCCGGGGAATATGCCTCTTGCCTTCCCCTGTTCGAGACCGAGGCCGAGGCATCCCTCTCCCGCGGGCAGCTGTTCCGGGCCTCCCGCTGCTGGTCGTTCTTGAGCATGTGCCACGCCGCTCTCGGGCGTCTCGACGATGCTCGGGGCGCCCTCGATGAGGCCCGGACGCTGGCGGCGCGGATGGGGCAGCCGACGCTGTTCGTGCTCCTCGCCGAGTACCAGCTGGGCCTGGTCCTGGATGAGACATGGGAGGAGCTGGCGACGCGCTTCGAGCCGATCGCAGCGTCGACGGCGCCGTCCATCCGCTGGGCGTCGGGCTACATGTACGCCCTCTCGGCCCAGATCAGCGCTCGCCGGGGCCAGGGCGAGGTCGGCCTCCGCTACGTCAGTCTCCTGGAGCCCTGGCTGGAGCGGGCGCCGGCGTGGGCCGTCGCTTTTCCCGTCATGGCCGGCCACTCGGCCGAGGTCCTGTGGCTGCTCGAGCGGTTCGATCACGCCGAGCTGATCGAGCGGGCGCTACGGGAAAAGGTCCTCGCTCCCGACTTCCGCCGCCCCGAGCTCGACGCTCGGCTGGATCTCGCCCGCCTGTGCGCCCTCACCGGACGCCACGACGAGGCCCGCGGTTGGTTCGCCGCGGCCCGCCGGGTCCTCGACGAGCAGGGGGCCCGGCCCCTGCGGGCCGTCGTCGACTACGACGAGGCCCTCATGTACGCGCGCCGGGACACAGCGGGTGACAAGGACCGGGCCCGCCCACTCCTCGACGCCGCCCGCCGACAGTTCGAGGCCATCGGCATGACGGGTTGGCATCTCCGGGGCGAGAGACTGAACGAGCGCCTTGACTGAGCCCGGCTGGCGGTAGGACTGGACGGGAAGTGGGAGACGCCAGCTCGGCCGTTCGTCGTGCAGGCCTGCCCCGATCGACCGATAGGAGCGCCGCCGGGCCCCCACGACGGGCCGACGTGTTCCACTCGTCGACGAGTTCTCCGCCCTCCGCCTCGGAAACGCCGCCGCCCTCTTCGAACGCCTCCGCTCCTTCTCCGCCGGCGTGGTCCTCGCCGCACAGTCCGTCGAGGGCCTCCACGACGACGAAGCCTTCTTCATCTCACCGGCGGACGGCGGCATGCTGGCCATGGCCGGCCTGTGGTCGACGTGGCGCCGGCGGGAGACGGTGGTGAGGACCTGCGCCATCATCACACCTCCGCCAACGGGGTCGTCGCCAGGTGGTAGGCCGATGCCGGCTCCCGGACCCGGAGGGAAAATCCCTGTCTCTGAGTGGGGGTCGTCGTATGGTCGCCCGATCGAGCACCCGTCTGACGCTGGGAGACGTGGGTGATGCCAGAGAGGTTCCCACACCAGGGCATGGCGATGCGGCGGCGCCGGCGCGCCGTGGCCGTCTTGGCCCTGGCGATCGTGGCCGCGGCGGCGGCCGGGCCGGCGGCGACCACCCCCGCCATCGCCGCCACCACCGCCGCCGCCCCCGACCCGGCCGGTCCCTCGCCGCTCACCGGCCTCCCTGGAGACGCCCCCACCCGGCCGGCGCTGATGGTCAAGATCGACAACGCCCCCCGGGCCCGTCCCCAGGTGGGCCTCAACCAGGCCGACGTGGTCTTCGAGGAGGTGGTGGAGGGCGGGATCACCCGCTTCGCCGCCGTGTTCCACTCCCAGGACTCCGACCCGGTGGGCCCGGTGCGCTCCGCCCGTTCCACCGATATCGGGGTGGCCAGCGCCCTCCACCGGCCGCTGTTCGCCTACTCGGGCGCAAACCGCGTCTTCGAGGAGCAGGTCCACCAGGCCCCGCTGGTCGACGTGGGCGTGAAGTCGGCTCCGGACCGCTACTACCGGGAGGGATCGCGCCGGGCGCCCTACAACCTGTTCAGCCACACGCCGGCGCTCTTCCAGCTCGCCCCCGCCGACGCCGTCGCCCCGCCCGCCCTCTTCACCTACCGGGCGGCAGGGGAGCCGCCCGCCGGCGCCTCCATGACGTCCGTCGAGCGGGTCAGCCTCCAGTTCGCGGCGACGGTGGACTGGGAGTGGGACGGCGCCCTCGGGGCCTTTTGGCGCACCCAGGACGGCCGGCGCCACGCCGACGCCGCCGGCCGGGGGGTGGCCCCCGCCAACGTGGTGGTCCAGTTCGTCGAGTACCGCGACACCGGCCTGCGGGACACGTCGGGGGCGCCCGTCCCCGAAGCCCAGATCATCGGCGAGGGTGACGCCTGGGTGGTGACCGGCGGGGGCCTCATCCCCGCCCGCTGGTCGAAGCCGTCCGCCGACGCCGTCACCCGCTACGTCGACGGCGCCGGCGCCGAGATCCTCCTCGCTCCGGGCCGGACCTGGGTCGAGCTGGCCCCGCCGGGAAGCGCCAGCCACACCCCCTGAGCGCCGGCATACCCCCACCGGAGTAGTCGGAAAGCCTCCCGCCGGCGGACGACGGCGGCGGCCGTCACCCCGAACATGGGGCCAGGACGGACGACTGCCATGGTCGTCCCCGTCTCGAGAAGGGATCCGACCCCATGACCGCTCTCCTCTTGGCCTCCCACTACGGCTACGGCCACCCCGGCCTGTGGTTCCCGCTGTTCCCACTGCTGTTCCTGTCGCTGTGGATCGCGGCGTTCGTGTTCTTCGGCCGCCGCTGGCGCCACGGGGGCGCCTGGCACAGCGGCGAATCGGTCCTGGCCGAGCGCTACGCCCGGGGCGAGATCACCGAGGCCGAGTACCGCGAGCGCCGGGAAGTGTTGCGGGGCAAGGCCTGACCGCCTGCCGGGGTCTTGCGGCGCGGGCGCTGGCCCGTTCCGAGGCCCGGGGTGATCGGGCACCGTGAACGTTGCCAGCGTCCGCGCCCGGGGGCCGGAGGGCGTCCGCTCCGACTCCCGGAGCCTGATGGGCCCGGCGGCGGTCTGCTGGCCGCCGGGCCCACCCGCCACTCAGGCGATGAGGGGCTCGCGTCCCGTGGCGGTGTCCTTCCGGGTGGGGTCGCTGTGCTTGGGGCAGCGCTCGCCCACCGGCACCCAGCACGGCTGGGACGCAGGGTCGTTGGGGTCGGCCCGCCGGCAGCGGCGCACCAGCAGCGGCTCAGGCCGCAGCAGCCGGGGCCCGACCATGAGGGCGACGACGACCACCATGGGCAGGACGACCCAGCTGAGGACGAGGACCACGACCAGGAACGGGCCGAGGGCAGGCATCATGGCTTGCGCACTCCTTTGTGGGACCGGCGCGCCGAAGCTCGGGGAACCGGGGACGGCCGTCAGTGCCGGGGCAGGATGGGGTGGTTGCACTCACCCGTCGCAAGCACCGACAAGGCGGTCTTGTCGAAGGGAACGTCGACCGTGCGGCGAAAGCCCAGGACTTTGTAGGTCACGGGCAGGGAATCCACAACCGAATAACCGCCGTCCTGGAGGCTGGCCGGGTCGCAGTCGGCCAGGCGGAAGTCGAGGCGGAGGTGACGGGTCTCGCCCGCCGCCAGCGTGAAGGGGCGGAAGGTCCGGTGGTCGGCGCTGGGGAAAACGTCCTGCTCGCTCCCGGACACGGCCACGCCGTCGAAGGCCCAGTAGTAGAAGCCCTGGGGGCGCACCTCCTCGATCCTGACGTCGCGGGGGCCGCCGTTGTACAGGCCCAGGTAGGCCATGAACGTCCCGCCGGGCTCGAACTCGATCCTGACCTCGGTCCCCAGGGTGTTGTCGAGGTGGGTGATGCCGGCCACATCCCCCGGGGCGGACCGGAAGACGTTGGCGCCGCCGCCGAAGTCGAGCCCGGGATCGGCGGTGACGGCGGAGTGCCACCACAGCAGGCTCGACACCGAGGCGACGAGCAGGACGCCGCCGGCGAAGCGCCGCCACCGGCGGGAGATTCGGGGCCGTGCCACCGGTGTGTCCGGCGCTGGCGGGAGGGTGTCGGCGTCGACTTCGGGCATGGGGAGCACATCCAACATGGGCACCTCGCTCGGGTCTGCGGCTCCCGGCCCGGGCCGCCATCCGTAGAACGAACGAGAGCCGTTCTCATGATGCGAATTGCCCGAATTGGTCCCCTCAGTGGGTGTGGATCTCGAGGATGTCGCCGTCCTCGACCACGTGGTGCTTGCCGACCTGGAGGCCCTCGATCTCGCCCCGCCACAGGCGGGCCCATCGCAGGTTCTCGACCAGATCCTTGTGGATCAAGGTGGTCACGTCCTCCACGGTCTGGCCGTGGCGGACGGTGAAGGGGCGGGAGAGATCGGGCGGCTGGCCCGGGATCTTGGTGTAGACGCGCACCACGCCGAGGTGCTCGAAGAGGAAGGGGCCGATGGTGTCGAGGCCGGCGCCGGTCTCGGCCGAGACCGTCACCGACGGGTAGGAGCGGCCGGTCAGCTCGGCGAAGGCGGCCAGCTCCTCGTCGTAGTGGTCGACCTGGTCGGCCCTGGTGGCGACGAGCAGCGTGGGCAGGCGGAGGGCGAAGGGGTCGTCGTACCCGTCGGCGTCCTCGTCGGACCGGTAGGGCTGGCGGTGCCCGTCGTGGGGATCGGCGCGGTCCCAGTCGGCGGAGAGGTGGACCCGGCGGTCGGCCAGCAGGTCGTGGAGCTCGAGGACCTGGTCGACGCACTCGGGGTCGCACAGGTCGACGACGAGCAGGGCGGCGTCGGCGGGCTGGAGGGCGTTGGCCAGCCAGGGGACGGGATGCTGCGAGGCCACCGGCGGCAGGTCGACGAGCTGGATGGTGACATCGAGGTGGGGGAGCATCCCGGGCTGGGGGAACTGGGTGGTGAAGGGGTAGGGGCCGACGGCGGCGTGGGAGCCGGTGAGCCGGGCGTGCAGCGCCGACTTCCCCGAGTTGGGCGGCCCCAGCAGCGCCACCTGGCCCGCGCCCTCGGGATGGACGACGTGCGCCGGGCCGGTGCGGGCGCCGCCCTTGCGGGGGCCGGCCAGCTCCTCGGTGAGGTCCTTGATGCGGGAGCGGATGTCGGCCTGGAGGTGCTCGGTCCCCTTGTGCTTGGGGAGGGTGCGCAGCATCTCCTTGAGGCCGGCCAGGCGGTCCTCGGGAGTGCGGGCCCCCCGGAACTCGGCTTCGGCCTTCTTGTACTCGGGCGAGACGTTGGTGGGCATGGCTGGTCTCCGCCGCCCACGTTAGGACCGGCGGCGGGGCCTGCCTATCCGGCGCCGCTGTCGCCGGCCTGACCGTCCTCCGCGCCGGCGTCGACTTCTGGCGGGAGTGGAAGGAGGTCGTCAGCGCCGGCGGCGTCCTCCCCGGTCCGGCGGGCCGCCTTTGGTCCCGGCTCCGGGTCCACCAGCAACCGCGGGTTGAGTCCGAAGAGCCGGCTCACCTCCAGGCCCAGCGTCTTGTCCGTGTCGGCGCTCGGCCGCCTCGGGCTCCGGCTCGGCGGCGGTTCCCACGCCTCCGGTGCCGGCGGCGCCTCATCGTCCTCGTCGATGTCCTTGTCCTCGTTCACGGTCGCCGAGCGTACCGACGTCGGGGCGCGGGAAGAAAGCACGACTCTGGCCGGGGACCGGCGCCCCCGCCTCGCGGGGGTGCTCCTCGAACCGGCGCTGCTCACCCCCTGTATGCGGGGGTGAGTCACGCCGGTTGTGTGGGGTCAGAAGTCCCCGCCGCCGCCGAAGTCCCCGCCGCCGACGTCGCCGCCGCCCCAGTCGCCGCCGCCGTCACCCCCGAAGTCGCCGCCACCGCTGTAGTCACCGGAGTCGTCCCTGGAGTCCCCGTCGCCCCAGCCGCCACCGTGGTCGCCGGCGAAGGTGTCGACATCGGAGTGGTGGTCGTCGAAGAGCAGGTCGGCCAGGAACAGGCCGCCGAGGAACCCGCCGAAGCTCGGCATCATCGACCCGCCCCGGTCCCAGCCGGCGCCGGCCCAGTAGGGCACCGTCCGGCCGTCGCGCCGGGTGCGGCGCACGTCGGGGGTGGCGCCTTCGGCCAGCTTGGCGGTGCAGGCGGCGCAGGCGGGGACGTCGGCGGTGTCCCCCTTGGGGGTGGTGACGGGCACGGCGTCGACGGCTCGGCCGTGGCCGGGGTCGAAGGCGCACAGGCCGGCGAGCAGCGGAGCGTCGGGGTCGGGCAGGGCGGCGCCGTCGAGGATGGCCCGGGCCCGCTGGGCGGCCCGCAGGCCCCGGTCGATCTGGAGGCGGGCGGCGGACAGGTCGTCCTCGCCCCGGGCCCGGTCGAGGCGGTCCCGGGCGGCCAGCTGGGCCTGGGCGGCCTCGTCCCAGTGCTGGTGGGCGCCGGGCGCCCGTTCCCCGCCCTCGGAGATCTCCTGCCACAGGCTGTCCACCTGGGTGGCGAGGGCGTCGATGAGGGGCGCCAGCGCCGCCCGGCGCTCCTCGAAGCGCTTGGCCAGGCGCTTGCGCCCCTGGGCCAGGGCGAACACGCCCACGCCGACGATGCCGGCGTTGATCAGCCCGCCGGCCAGGGCGCCGGCGGCGTTACCGCGGCCGTCGCTCTCCGTCTCGGCCCCGGGGGTGGAATCCCCGGGGACGGCGGTAATCGGCGCCGTGGGCGGGATGGCCAGGCGTTCGGCCACGGCCACGGTGCCGGCCACGGGGTCGGCGGCCAGCGCCGGCCGCTCGGCGGCGAAGGCGGCGTCGAGCTCGGCGCTGGGCACCCGGGACGAGGCCAGGCCGAGACTGCCGGGTGAGAGGAACAGGACCAACACGTTGCCGTCGAAGCCGGCGGCCTGGCGCAGCTGCCGGGCGTACCCACCGGCGGTGGTGTCCGGCGGCCGGGCGGTGACGACCACGAACCTGGTGGGAACCCCCCGCTCCTGGAGGCGGGTGGCGGCGTCCTCCAAGCGGGCCCGGTCGGTGTCGCTCAGGGGTGCGCCGGGCTCGACGACGACGCTGTTGGCGGCGAGCTGAGCCGGATCGACCTTGGCCCCCCGCGCCGGCGGGCCCCCGGCGGCGGCCGTCGCCTCGGGATCCGGCCCGGCGGAGAAGAAGGTGGCGACCAGCAGCAGGCCGGAGCAGAACCTGGTGGCCGCAGGGCGACGGCGGGCGACGGGGGACTTCAGCCCTGCCGGGGTCGGGAGGCGCAGACCCATCGAGCACCACCTCCGGCGGGTCGTTCGGGCTGTTCCATCCGGCCGATCGTGCCACGGTACCCGCGCCGCCGCCGCTGGACTTCGGCCGGCCGCCTGGTGCCGAGCGTCAGTGGGTCGAACGGCGAACTGTGCTTTACAGAGGACGTCAGGCGCCCCTGCGGGCTCACAGAATCTCAAAAACGGGGCGATTGCCGCGAACGTGTCGGTTCCTGCCAGGTCCTGGGAGTGATCCGGAGGCGGGGACCGTCTGTCGTGCGTGCCCGTCCCCGGTCGCCTCCTCCCGCGACGCCTCGCGTCCCTGGCGCTCATGGCGCTCGCCGCGCTCGCCCCGCTGCTCGCCGCCGTACCGGCGGGCGGCGCGGAGGCCGACGGGCCGGTGGTGATCCGCTACGACGTGTGGGGCCGGGGCAACACCGGGGACCTGGAGGAGTTCGCCGCCGCGGCGGCGGAGACGTACGCCGACGGCCGGGGCTGGGCCGCCGGCGGCGCCGTCCGCTTCGAGCGGGCGGCCACGGGCGGCGACTTCACCCTGTGGCTGGCGGCCGACGCCCAGATGGCGTCCTTCGGCGGGGCCTGTGGGCCGGTGTGGAGCTGCCGGTCGGGACGCAACGTGGTCATCAACGAGGACCGCTGGACCAGTGCCTCGCCGGCCTGGAACGAGGCCGGGGCGTCGCTGCGGGACTACCGCCACATGGTGGTGAACCACGAGACCGGCCACTGGCTCGGCCTCGGTCACCAGACCTGTTCCGCCGCCGGCACGGCCGCCGCCGTCATGCAGCAGCAGTCCATGGGCCTGCAGAGCTGCACCCCGAACCCCTGGCCGCGGCCGGCGGAACTGGCCCACGCCGAAGCCGGCCCCCGGATGCGCGGCGGGGGGGCGCGGCCGCCGGCCTCCTCGCCGCCGGCGCCATCGCCCTCACCCGGCGGGCCCGGGACAGCGCCGGCCGGGGCCCACCCGGTCGCCGGCGAACGGTCCGCTCTGCGGATCGCCTGCCGGTACCTGCCGTGGAGCCACCAGCCGGCCGCCTGCCCCCACTAGCCCCGGCGGCGCACCGCCCGGGCGACGGTGACGCCGATCAGGATGTCGGCGGCGAGTCCCACGGCCACGATGGCGGCGCTGACCACCGGCACCCAGGCGGCATCGGCGGGTTGGGCGGCGGCCCCGAAACCGCCGAGCGTTCCGGCGCCGGCCAGGGCCATCCAGCTGAGGACGAGCAACAGGAAAGCTCCGAGGGGCACGGCGGCCGCCGCGGAGGCGAGGAGGCCGGCCACACGGGCCAGCCAGCGGTTACGGGCGGGGTTGGGGTGTTGCGTCATGGTCATCATGACCAGACCATCGGCGGGCGGAGGCGCCCGAAATATCCGGTGTTGCCCCCAAACCGGCCTGGGGGATCCCTCAAACCCAGTGGTGGGGGCAGTACTCCAGGCCGGCGGGGACCCAGCACGGGGTGGCCGCGGGGTCGGTGGGGTCGTAGGTCCGGCACGGCCGCATCCCGCCGGGCCCGACGCCCGTCCCGGCGGGCTCCAGGCGATCCTGGCGCCGGTACACGAGGGCCATGACCAGGATGCCGGCCGGCAGGACGACCCACAACAGGGCGCCCACCGCAGCGACGATCCACAGCAGGTCGGAAACCACCAGTCCGGTGCTCCTTGGCCAGGCGTGCGGGGGTGGGACGAGCGACGCCCATTGGATTCCGCACCGGGGCCCGGAAACCTCGCCCCCCGCCCGGGTCGACTCGCAAATGTCACATTTCCGAAAGAACGGGCGATCCGCCGTCCCTCACTCCTTGACGGCCACACCCTCGTACATGTAGCCGAACATCTTGGGGCCCTTGAGGGTGAAGTTGTCCAAGGTCGTGATCCGCAGCCCCGAGTCGGTGACCAGCCGGGCGATGGGCCGGTTGAGGTGGCAGCCTCCGGCCAGCCGGCGCTGCAGGGGCGTGAGCCGGTCCTGCCAGCGGGCCACGCGGGGCTCGGGGGCCCGGCCGTGCTCCAGGAAGTGCAGCCCGCCCCCCGGACGCAGCACCCGCACGATCTCGTCCAGCGCCCGGGACACATCGGGGATGGTGCACAGCGTCCAGGTGGTGAGCACGTGGTCGACGCTGGCGTCGGGCACGGGCAGGTCCTGGCCGTCGAGCCCGATGTACTCGACGGGCACCGGGCTGGCGGCCACCCGCCGGGCGGCCAGGCGCCGGCCCACCACGGCGGGGTCGACGGCCCGCACCCGCTCGACGTCCGCCGGGTAGTGGGGGACGTTGCGGCCCGACCCGAAGCCGACCTCGAGCACCTCGCCCGCCAGTCCGGCTGACACCCTTTCCCGCAGTTCCCGGAACTGCCGGCCGGAGAGGACGATGTCGATCAGCCGGGGCAGGACCTCGTCTTCGTAGATACCCATGGGGCGCCAGTGTTGTCGCTCAGGCGATGAAGATCTCGTCGCCGGGTCCCTCCGGCCAGGCCCGGTGCGACTCGTGCCGGGGACAGTAAGCGGCCTCGGCCGGCACCCAGCACACCTCGTCCCGGGAGGAACCCCGGCAGCGCCGCACCCACACCGGGTTGACGGGCTGGCGCCGCGAACCCAGGGCCGCCGCCACCAGGACGACGGCGGGCAGCACGATCCAGCACACGACGCCCACCACCACCAGCAACGGAAGCAGCGACGACAACATGGCGTGTCCGATCCTTCCCCGTCGAACGGTCGAGTGGTCGAGAAGCCGGCCCCTTCGACTTCGCCGCCCTCCCGGCCCTGCCCTGGGCCACCACCGAACGGCCATTCACCGTTCACCCGGCGGTTGGGAACCGTTCCCAGAGTTGTGGCGCTGGGCCCGGCGGCGCCCCGCCTGAGCCGCCACACCAACAACGAAGAAAGCACGTCCCGATGATGCGAAACCTGCCCACTTGTCGGAATCGGCCCGGGGGCCGGTGTAACGCCGCCACCCGCCGCGGACGATGATCGTGGTGAGACAGGGGAGGAGCCATCACCGCTCTTGTGGGCGCGGACGAGGACCAGACGCCGGCCCCGCCGCGCCTGGCGACGGTGGCGCGGCGGTTCGCGGCCACGGTCGTCGCCGGAGCAGTGACCGGATTCCTGGCCGGTGGCGTGGGCGGGCGCCTGGCCATGCTCATCCTGCGCCTCACCTCCGGGAACGGCGTCCACGGGGTGGTGAGCGACGACGGGTTCATCATCGGCCGGGTGACCCTGGCCGGCACCCTCTCCCTGCTCGCCCTGGGGACGGGCATCGGCATCCTGGGCGCCCTGGTCCACCGCCTGGTGGTGCCGTGGCTGATCGGCCCCCGGTGGTTCCGCCGGCTCACCACCGCCACCGGCAGCGGTGTGGTGGTCGGCGCCATGCTCGTCCACCGGGGCGGACTCGACTTCACCCGGCTGCGGCCGGCGGGGCTGGCCATCGCCCTGTTCGTCCTCGTCCCGGGCCTCTACGGCGCCCTGATCGGCCCGGTGCAGGAGTACTGCGACCGCCCCGACTCCTGGCTCAACCGCCACCCGGCGCGGCGTTGGGGGGCCCCGGTGCTGGCGCTCCTTCCCGTCATTCCCGTGCTCCCCATGGTCGCCTTCCTGTTCGGCGTGAGCTGGATCTGGGCCGGCGCCCGGCACCGGCTGGCCGTCATCGGGTACTCGCCCGACCCGGTCACCGCCGTGCTCGCCCGGGTGCCGTGGGTGGCCATCGTGGCCGCCGGCCTGGTCGATCTGGTGCGGGACACCGTCGCGCTCGTGTAGCGGGCCGCCTCGCTACCATCGGCGGTGGCGATCTACAGATCGCCGCCTTCGAAGAGCGGAGGAAGCATCTTGACCGAGCGGCCCGAGGAGCTGGGCGCCCGCTGGCAGTCGGAGCGCTGCCCGGAGTGCGCCTTCGAGCCCGAGAGGTTTGGACCGGCCGAGCTCCCGGCGGCGGTGGGCGGCCTCGCCCGGCGTTACCGGGCGCCCCTCGAGCGCATGCTGCCCGGCGAGACACCCGACATCCTCCGGGCCCATCCCCTCCCCGACACGTGGTCGGCCTTGTCCTACGCCTGCCACGTGCGCGACGTCCTCGTCCTCTTCGACGGGCGGATCCAGCGCATGCTCACGGAGGTCAACCCCGACCTGGGCTGGTGGGACCATGAGGCGGCGGTGGAGACCGACGGCTACGACAGCCAGGTTCCGTCCGAGGTGGCCCAGGCCCTGGGGGCCAACGCCGCCGGGCTGGCCGCCACCCTCGCCGGAGTGCCGGAGCGGGCGTGGGCCCGGTCGGGCCGGCGGGCGGGAGACGCGTTCACCGTGCTCGGCGCCGCCCGCTTCACCCTCCACGAGGGGCACCACCACCTGCTCGACATCGGCCGGGTGCTCCGGGCCGCCCGGGGGCGCTGAGGGGCGAAGACCCCGACGGGTCTGGCGTTGATCGTCTGGTCGGCGGAAATTCGCTTGCCGGCCCGGGCCGGGGTGGGAATGCTGTCCGTCCAACAGTCGTGGCCGCTGTTCTCGGCCTCCTGCACGGGATCGCTCCCCTCAGCCCAGGAGGCATCGAATGGCCACCCTTCACCTTCCGGCCGGCAACGCCGCCACGCTGGCCGAGACCATCGACTCAGCCCTGGCCGGCGAATGGGACGACAGCTCCCCGGCGCTGGCCGTGCTGTCGTGGCGGGGTCCGAGCCCCGACGATCTCGAGCTGGCCGTCAAGCGGACCGGCGCCGACCCCACCGGCGAGCTGAGCGTCTTCGCCGGGGACCACCCGTGCCCGTGCCTGGCGGCCTGTCTCTCCCAGCTGGAGGAGCGCACCGTGCGGGTCACGGTGGCCTTCGACGGCGACGAGGACGTCACCATCGTCCGCCACCGCGACGGGCGCACCGAGCGGCCGGAAGCGAACGACGGGCCGACGGCCGTGCTCCTCCTGGAGGCGATGGGGGAGCTGTGCTTTCCCGTCTGAGCGAGCCGAGCGCCCGCCTCAGGCGGAGGCGTCAGGCGCAGGCGTCAGGCCCCGGGGGTCTCCCTCTCCCCGGCACCCCCGGGGCATGACGGCGAACGGACCGGCCGGGAGGCGCCCCACCCCGCCCCCGGCCGGCCCGTGCCGTACGCCCCGTCCCCGAACCTATTTCTTGTGGGCGTGGAACCCGCCGCGGGTCACGGCCACGGTCGTGGCGTCGCCGCCTCCACAGGGAGTCAGGGTCCCGGCCTCGCCCATCGTGGGCAGGGAGAACTGCTGGGGGTCGCTCTTGGTCATGATGGTGAAGGCGAAGTCCTTCCCGGCGGCCATCTGCTCGTCGCCGGAGCCGTCCTTGGACCCCTCGTCCTGGCCGGGGTCACCGCCGTGGTGGCTGCCGCCGTGGCCGAAGCCGGCGGGTGCGGGCTCGGCGGGTGCGGGCTCGGCGGGTTCGCCTTCCTTGCCGCCGGCGCCCGGGTCACCTTCCTTCTCGCCCCCGTCGTGACCGTGGCGGCCCCGTCCCTCCCGCGTGGTGCCGCTGATCTGGACCACGCCGTCGTCACCGACGGACAGGCAGGTGATGTCGCCGGCGAAGCCTTCGTCGCCCGATTCCCCACGGTGCCCGAAGAACAGCCGGCCGTGGGTCGTGTCGCCCTCACCCCGAGCCCCGAGACCGAGGCCGTAACTGTCGGTCTCTCCCCGGCTCATGGCCCGGCCGTGGACGGCCTGGCCGCCACCCATACCGCCGTCTCCGCCACCCAGGAATCCCGGGCCGCCGTCGCCGATGAGCCCGGCGATCGGATCGCTGCCGCCGCCGTCGCCCGGCCCGGCGCTCACCACCGGTGCGGCCACCAGGGCCACGGCCACCATGAGGACGAGGGAAGCCCCCGTCGAGACGGTCCACCGGGCCGTCGCGCCCGTCTTCTTCATCGCCATCCTCCCTTTGGCTCCACGCCACCCCGGACCGGCGCGCTACCGAGCCGCTGCGGTCCTTTGCCAACCGACGTGGACGGGTGCCGTCCTATTCGCGTCGTTTGTGGGGCGATGTCCGTTCTGGGGCAGGAGCCGGCCGCCCCGCCGCCGAAGCCTCTGGGAGCAGAGCCGCCGACCATCGGCGCCTACGCTCGGTAAGCCGGTGCCCACATCCGGCCCGAGCCGTTCCCGCCCGGAGGTTCCGTGCCGCGGACACCCCGACCGACCAGGACCGCCACCCCGGTGGTCGACGCGGTCCCGGTTCCGGCGTCGGCCCCCACCCCTTCCCCATCCCCGGCGCCGGCGACGGCGGGGGCGACCCCGAATAGCAGCGCCGGCGCCGGCGTCGATTCGGGCAGAAAGGCCGGATTCGAGGAGCTCTACACCCACATGGCCGTTCCCGCCATCCGCTACGCCACCGCCATCGCCGGCCCTGAGGCCGAGGACGCCTGCCAGGAGGCGTGGCTGTCCATCTGGCGGTCGTGGGACGAGTCCGACCCCGCTCGCCGGGAGGCGTGGGCCTTCCGGGTGGTGCGCAACGCCGCCCTCGACCGGCTGCGGCGGCGCCGGCCCGTCGAGCCCCTCGGTGAGCTCTCGCTCCCCGCCGTCGCCGGCGTGGA
>JBIOYN010000380.1:0-10723 GCA_044870155.1 Acidimicrobiia bacterium
GTTGCAGGCCGACCTGTTGGGGTCGACCGTCCGCCGGCCCGTGGTTTCCGAAACGACGGCGCTCGGCGCCGCCTACCTGGCCGGCGTGGCCGAGGGGGTGTGGGCCGGCCCCGACGAGGTCGCCGCCCAGTGGCTGTGCGACGCCGAGTTCCCGCCCTCGATGCGGGAGGCGGAGGCGGACCGGCGCCACCGGGCCTGGCGCCGGGCCGTGGAGCGGGTCCGGGCCTTCCCGCCCGCGGGTTGACCGGTCTTGCGGCAACCGGCGTTCCTGGCGGGCGACAGGTGCCGGTGAGGAACGCCGGAACCCGGGAACTAGCCGGCGGCGGACTCGGGGCGCTTCGACGAGGCGTACCGGCCGGCGTACTCCTGGCCCGAGAGGCGCTGGATCTCCGACATGACGGTGTCGGTCACGTGGCGCAGCACCAGGCGCTCCCGGTCGCGGCCGGCGTACTCGGAGAAGTCGAGGGGGGCGCCGAAGCGCACCGTGATGCGGGAGAACGGCCGGGCCACGAGCCGGCCGATGGGCTGCGCCTTCCGGGTGCCGATGATGCCCACGGGGATGACGGGTGCCCCGGTGCGGAGGGCGAGCATGGCCACGCCCGTGTGACCCCGGTGCAGCCGCCCGTCCGTCGAGCGGGTCCCCTCGGGGTAGATGCCGAACAGCTTGCCCTCGGCCAGCACGTCGGCGGCCGAATCCAGGGCCCGGCGCCACTCCGACCCGGGACCGCGCCGCAGCGGGATCTGGCCGATGGCCCGGAAGAACCAGGCCGTGCGGCGGTTCTCGAAGTACTCCGCCTTGGCCACATAGGTGAGCCGCCGGCGCAGCACGGCGGGGAGGAACAGCGAGTCACAGAAGGCGTTGTGGTTCGAGGCCAGGATGGCCGGGCCCCGATTGGGAACGTGGGGCCGCCCCTCCACCTTCACCCGGTAGAACACGCGCAGCACGGGCGTGAGCAGCACTTTCATCACCCACCAACCCATGCCGTCCCCTTCCCCCTGATCCAGGGTAGGCGCCGGGCGGCGGCGCGGCCCGGTCGGATGCGAAAGTCTGCCGCTCCGCGTCCCTTGACACCGACGCAGAGCGGCCGCCACCCTGGTGTGTGGGGGCGACACGAGGTGCGTGTCCGGATGGGAGCCACGGTGGGACGTCTGTGGGCGGCGGTTTCCGTCACCATGGCCGTCCTCGCTCCGTCGCCCGCCCTGTCGTCGGCGCCGGAGTCGACGGTCCCCTACATCGTGCTGCTGGGGGCCGGGACCGGGGACCCGGGCGCGGTGGCCGCCGAGCAGGCGCAGGCTCTGGGCTTCACCGTCGGCTACGTGTACCGCTCCGCCCTCTCCGGATTCGCCGCCGACCTGACGCCCTCGGCCCTGGCCGCACTCCGGGCCGACCCCCGGGTCGTGACCGTGGAAGCCGACCAGCCCGTGGCCGCCACCACCGTGATGCCGGCCGGGATCGACCGCATCGAAGCCGACCAGTCGGTGACCGCCGCCATCGATGACGCCGACCGGCCCCGCATCGACGTCGACGTGGCCGTGCTCGACACCGGGATCGACCGGGACCACCCCGACCTCAACGTGGCCGGCGGCTACAAGTGCGCCAAGGACGACGACAAATCCCGCTCCGGATGGGACGACCGCCTCGGCCACGGCACCCACATCGGCGGGATCATCGGCGGCCTCGACGATGGCCAGGGTGTCGTCGGGGTGGCTCCGGGGGTGCGCCTGTGGGGCGTGCGGGTGCTCGACGACAAGGGCGGCGGCACCACCAAGGAGCTGATCTGCGGCGTGGACTGGGTCACCGCCACCCGCCTGGATGGCGACCCCAGCAACGACATCGAGGTCGCCAACCTCTCCGTGGGCGGGTTCAACACGCTCCACGGCCGGCGGATGCCGGGCGACGACGGCCAGTGCGGCCAGGTCGACGGGGACCTCCTGCACCGGGCCATCTGCAAGTCGGTGGCGGCGGGTGTGACCTACGTGGTGGCGGCAGGCAACGACTCCGCCAATGCCGACGGGTACACCCCGGCGGCCTACGACGAGGTCATCACCGTGTCGGCCCTGGCCGACTCCGATGGCAAGCCCGGCGGCCTGGGCGGTGCGCCGAGCTGCCGGGACGACGCCGACGACACCCTCGCCAACTTCTCCAACTACGGCCCCGACATCGACCTGATCGCTCCCGGGGTGTGCGTCTACTCCACTCTGCCCCTGGAGAAGGGCGGTTACGGGACGCTCACCGGCACCTCCTTCTCGGCACCGCACGTGGCCGGCGCCGCCGCCCTCTGGCTCTCCCGCAACCCGGGTGCCTCCCCGGCCGCCGTGCGCGAGGCGCTCATCGCCGCCGGCAGCGGCGACTGGGATGCCAGCGACGACCTCGACGGGATCAAGGAACCCCTCGTCGACGTCGCCCCCTTCTAGCGCCCGGAGTAATTGACCAGTCGGTCAAGTAGTTCGGTAGCCTGGAACGGATGAAGCGCAAGCTCACCTCGAGGGGACGGCAACGGCGCGACCAGCTCATGGAGCGCGCCGCCGGCCTCTTCGCCGAGCAGGGCTACCACCCCACATCGGTGTCCGACGTGGTGGAGAGCCTGGGGGTGGGCAAGGGCGTGTTCTACTGGTACTTCGAGTCCAAGGAGGATCTGTTCAAGGAGATCCTCTCCTCCGCCCACCACGAGCTCCGCAAGCGCCAGCAGGCGGCCATCGGTGACGAGCCCGACCCCCTGCGGCGCATCGAGCTGGGCATGCGGGCGTCGATGGCGTGGTTCGCCGAGAACCGCCACCTGTTCAACCTGTTCGGCTTCGCCGCCACCGAGGAGCGCTTTCGGCCCGTCCTGCGCCAGAACGAGGAGGTGGCGGTGGCCGATGTGGTCAAGCACCTGAAGGACGCCATGGCCGGGGGCAGCATCCCCGACGGCGACCCGGTGATGCTGGCCCATGCCCTCATGGGGGCCGGCCGCCACCTGGCCCGCACCTACCTCTACGAGGCCAACGAGCCGGCCGAGGCGGTGGCCGACGCTGCCGTCCGCTTCACTCTCTACGGCGTCAACGGCCGGCCGGCGTCGGTCGAGCGTTAGGCTTCGACCCCGACCTCGGGTCGGCAGGGGGGTGGACGATGAAGCGAGCTGCTCTTGTCCTGGCCGTGTCGATGATCCTGCTCGGAAGCTCCGGGCCCGTGGAGGCGAGCACGGACCCGTCCAACCGTCCGAGGCCACCGCAGACGGTGCAGCGGGATCCGGCCGCGCCCGCCGGCGCCGAGGTTGCCGCCCAGGACGACTCCGTTTCTCTCCCCAACAGCATGGGTTACAACCAGGTCCCCGTGTTCGCCAACGACACGTTTCCGGACGGGGTCCAGGTGAGCTGGACGGAGCCCAGCGGCGGCGTGCTCTACTTCACCGCCGATTGCGAGGGCAAGGGATCCTGCTTCTACTTCGACTCCTACTACTCGGGGGAGACCCGGTCGTTCGAGTACACGCTGTCCTCGACGGACGGGACCATGACGTCCACCGCCACGGTCACCATGCAGTACTCGTAGAGAACGGATCTATCCGAGCTTGGTGAGGGCCCGGCGGATGCCCCGCACCGCCTGACCGATGCGCTGCTCGTTCTCCACCAGGGCGAAGCGCACGAACCCGTCGCCGCCCGGCCCGAAGCCCACTCCGGGGGAGACGGCCACCTTGGCCTCCTCCATGAGCATGAGGGCGAACTCCAGGGAGCCCATGTCGATGTAGGGCTCGGGGATGGGCGCCCACACGAACATGGTGGCCCGGGGCTTGTCGAACTCCCAGCCGATCCGGGCCAGCCCGTCGAGGAGGGCGTCCCGGCGGCTCTGGTAGACCTCGCACACCTGCTTGGGGTAGTCGGGCGCCTCGTTCATGGCCACGATGGAGGCGATCTGGATGGGCTGGAAGGTCCCGTAGTCCAGGTACTTCTTCAGCTCGGCGAGGGCGGCCACCACCTCGGCATTGCCCAGCAGGAAGCCGACCCGCCAGCCCGCCATGGAGAACGACTTGGTCAGCGTGTACAGCTCGACGGCCACGTCCTTGGCCCCCGGCACCTGCAGGATCGACGGCGGGTCGTAGCCGTCGAAGCCGAGGTCGGCGTAGGCGAAGTCGTGGACCACCAGGATCTGGTGCTCCCGGGCGAAGTCGACCACCCGGGTCATGAAGTCCAGGTCCACGCAGGTGGTGGTGGGGTTGTGGGGGAAGGAGATGACGATCACCCGGGGCCGGGGCCACGACTCCTCGAAGGCGGCCGTCAGGTTGGCGAAGAAGTCCTGCTCGGGCCCTAGGCGCACCTGACGGACCTCGGCGCCGGCCAGCACCGGAGCGTAGATGTGGATGGGGTAGCTCGGGCTGGGCACCAGGGCGGAGTCGCCCGGGCCCACCAGCGTCCACATCAGGTGGGACAGGCCCTCCTTGGCCCCGATGGTGGTGATGGCCTCGGTCTCGAAGTCGAGGTCCACCCCGAAGCGCCGGCGGTACAGCTCGCAGATGGCGAGGCGCAGCTTGGGGATCCCCCGGCTGGCCGAGTAGCGGTGGTTGCGGGGGTTGCGGGCCGCCTCGCACAGCTTGTCCACCGCCATGGGCGGCGAGGGGATGTCGGGGTTGCCGAACCCGAGGTCGATCACGTCCTCGCCCGCCCGCCGCAGCGCGATCTTGCGGGCGTCGGTGGTGGCGAAAACGTAGGGCGGCAAGTGGGTGATACGGCGGAATTCCATCGACCCACGGTACCAGCGACTTCCCTTGCAACCGTTACCATTCCGGGCTTCATGAGCGATCCCTACGCCGCCGTGGAGGCCGTCTTTCTCGACGTGGGTGGGGTGTTCCACCTGCCCGATCACGACCTCATCACCGACGCCCTGCACCGGGCCGGCGTCGCCGTCGACCGGGCCGCCCTGGACCGGGCCCATTACGCCGGGGTGGCGGCCCTCGTGGACTGGCCGGACGAGGAGCACGGCATCTGGCGGGCCTATGAGGAGGCCTACGCCACCGCCGCCGGCGCGCCGCCCGAACGCCTCGACGACGCCGTGGCCGAGCTCGACGCCGCCTTCGCCACCAAGGGGATGTGGAGCCGGGTGGTGCCCGGGGCCGTCGACGCCCTGCGGGGCCTGGAGGCGGCGGGGTTCTCGCTGGCCATCGTCTCCAACTCCGACGGCACGCTGGAGGGGCGCCTGGCCGCCGAGGGCATCTGCCAGGTGGGCCCGGGGCGGGGCGTGCCCGTCACCATCGTGATCGATTCGGGGGCGGTGGGGGTGGCCAAGCCCAACCCCGCCATCTTCGACATCGCCCTCCAGGCGACGGGCGTGGCCCGGGAGGCCGCCATCCATGTGGGCGACGCCGTGGGGGCGGACGTGACCGGCGCCCGGGCGGCGGGCGTCCGGCCGGTCCACCTCGACCCCCACGGGTTCTGCGCCGACTCCTCCCATCCCCACGTGCGATCCCTGGCCGAGCTCGGGCCCCGCCTGGCGGAGAGCGGACGGGCATGAGCCGGCGGCCGGTGTGGTGGGCCGGCGTGGCCACGGTGGTCCTCTTCCTGGCCGCCGCCTGCGGTGGCGGGGGTGGAGGGAAGGCCGACCGCTCGGTGGCGGTGACCATGCGCGATCTCGCCTTCGAGCCGGACCGGTTGGAGGTCAAGGCGGGCGAGACCGTCGAGTTCGCCTTCACCAACGCCGGCGCGCAGGAGCACGAGGCCGTCATCGGCGACGAGATGCTCCAGATGAGCCAGGAGGAGGGAGGGTCGGACAGCCACGCCAGCGGCCACCACGGCTCGGAGAAGGTCGCCCGCGTCGTCCTCTCCCCCGGCCGGAGCGGCAAGCTCACCTACACCTTCGACAAGCCCGGCGAGATCCTCATCGGCTGCCACGTGCCCGGCCACTGGAAGGCGGGCATGAAACTCGCCGTCGACGTGCAGTGAGTCTTCACCTGAGCAGGGGGAGCACGGCCTCGCCCAGCACCCGGGCGTTGTCGGGGTTGGCCGAGTCGAGGGGTCCGACGATGACCCAGGCGGCACCCGCTTCCCCGTAGGCAACCAGGCCTTCCGCCACCCGCTCGGGGCCGCCCCACAACAGCCCGGGGCGTTCGCCGCCGAGGCGGTCGAGCTTGGCCTTGGCTTCGGCTTCGTCGGCCCCGACGACGGCCAGCCCGCCCCACGTGCACGCCACCGCCTCGGGGTTCCGCCCCGCCCGCTCCGCCTCCTCCCGCAACTCGGCGGCGTGGTGGGCGAACCGGGCCGGACCCTCCCCCCAGCCGTTCCAGCCGTCGGCCCGGACGGCGGCCAGGCGACGGACGGCCGGCGCCCAGCCCCCCAACCACACCGGGTAGCCCCGACCCACGGACCGCTCGACGGCCTCCTCCAGGCGGGCCAGGCGGTCGGCGGTCTCCAGCCCGAAGGCCTCGTTCTCCGGATCGCTCTCCTCGTCGCCCGAGCCGAGGCCGGCCACCAGGCGGCCGGGGGCGATGCGGGACAGGGTGTCGAGGGCGGCCACCAGCGTGGCCGCCGGGCGCAGCGTGGCCCGGGCCACCAGCGATCCCACCGTGATCCGCTCCGTCTCCGCCGCCACCGCCGCCAGGGTGGTGGTCAGCTCCAGGGCGGGCCTGGCCTCCGCCTGGGCGGCGTCACCGCGCTGGCGGAACAGGTGGTCGAACCCGAAGATCCCGTCGAGCCCGGCGGCCTCGGCGGCCGCGGCCACGGCCAGGACGGGCTCGGGGTCGGACCGGAACTGAGGCAGCGTGAGGCCGAGGCGCAGCGTCATTCCACGTCCTCCCGGGTGTCCATGGCCGCCTCGGCCAGGGGCCGGGCCAGGGCGGCGGCCCCGATGGCTCCTGCCCGGTGACCGAGCTCCGCTCCCACCACCAGGGGGACGACCCGGTGCTCGGGCGCCTCCACGAAGGCCGGCAACGCCGCCCGGATGGGGTCGAGGAGCACGTCGCCGAGCGTCACCAGGCCCCCGGAGACGACCACCAGCTCCGGGTCGAAGATGTTGACCAGCCCCCCGAGGCCGATGGCCACCCACCGGGCGTAGGCGTGGAGCAGCGCCAGCCCGTCGGGCTCGCCGGCGGCGGCAGACTCCCCCACCAGCGTGCCGGTGACGGCGGCGGCGTCGCCGCCCGCCCGGGCCACGACGCCGGGCGCCTCGCCCCGTTCCGCCGCTTCCCGGCCCATCCGGCCCAGCGCCGTCCCCGAGGCGAACGCCTCCCAGTGGCCCCGGGCCCCGCAGGCGCAGGGGGGCCCATCGGGATCGATGGTGAAGTGCCCGACCTCGGCGGCCACGCCGTGCCCGCCCCGCAGGACCCGCCCGGCGGTGACGATGCCCCCGCCGATGCCCGTGCCGAAGGTGAGCAGCAGCACCTCGTGGCGACCCCGGGCGGCGCCGTGGAGGACCTCCCCCAGGGCGGCCACGTTGGCGTCGTTGTCGACTGTCACCGGCAGGCCGCACGCCTGCTCCAGGCGGGGTCCGAGCGCCAGGCCCTCGATGCCGGGAATGTTGGGGGCGTAGCGGACGCAGCCGGCGAAGTCGACCATTCCCGCCACCCCGACCCCCACGGCCTCGGCGTCGGGAACGGCGGCGGTCAGTTCCCTGATGGCGCCGACCACCCCCGCCAGCACCGCCTCGGCCCCGTCGCCCGATGGGTGGAGGGTCTCGGCCACCACGGTGCCGGCGCCGTCGGCCACCACCCCGAGGAGCTTCGTGCCCCCGAGGTCGATCCCGATGGTCAGCAACCCGTCAACCCGCAGCCGCCCGGCAAGTCAGAACCGGAGGAGGGCGCCGATGCGGCCGAGGACGTCGAGGTCGGCGCTCTCCCGCACCACCTCGACGCGGCACTTGTTGGCCAGCGCCTCCTCCACCGCCTGCTCCACCACGTCCTCCACCAGCTGCATCGACGTGCCGCACACGGGACAGCCGCGGCCCTTGACCGTCAGCCACCGGCACGACGGGCACCGCCAGCCGGGCGCCTCGTAGCCGTCGGACACCAGCAGGGTGTCGACCCGGCGCTCCACCAGCGCCCGGAGGGTCGACTCCAGCCCGGCCACCCCGCCGTTGCCGGCGCCCACCTGGTTGCGCAGGCGGTCGACCATGGCTTCCTCGGCCGCCCGGGCCAGCTCACTCTCCACCTCCAGGGCGGCCGAGCGGACCTCCTCGGGGGCGGCGGTGACCATGATCGACAGGCGGGCGGCCACCCGCTCCTTCAGATAGGGATGGAGCAGGGCCTCGAACTCGGCCACCACCTCGTGGGGACCGCCGAGGATGAGATGGTCGACGGGGTCGGAACCGAGCTCGTCGAAGGCCACCTCGGCGGCGTGCTTGAGATGCTTGTGGGCCAGCTCGTCGGTGTGGCGCTGGATGTTGGCCGCCGACCGCCCCCCGGAGTCGTGGCGGCGGGGCACGGCGTCGAACACCTCGGTGTGCTCGGACAGCTCCCCCAGCTCGAAGCGGAACAGCCGGGCCCGCTGCCGGTCGACGAGGACCACGGCGAAGCGGTGGTAGGCCTGGGTCAGCGACTCCAGCTGGCGCACGTGGGGGGTGTCGTTGAGGACGATCTCGTTGCGGACGGGCAGCGGCGACTCGACGACCTCGAAGAACCCGTCGGCCGAGCAGCAGAAGAAGGCCAGACCCCGCACCCGGGACCGGTCGAACCCGCCCTTGACCCAGGCGCTGATCCGGCCCAGGTCGGACTCCACCGAGGCGACGGCGGCGGCGTCGAGCCCGGCGGCCCGCTCCCGGGCGTGACGGCGCAGATAGTCCAGCTGTTGCTCGTAGTCGACATGGCGCGGATAGCGCCGGCCGTCGACGTCGAGATAGCAGCTGGTGACGACGGGGCTCCCCCGATGGGCGGCGAGCGAGCGGATCCGGTCGTCACTGATCACGGCGACCCCTTTTCTTCGGCTCCCAGGGGATCCCGATGCTACGTCGCTCCGGCGCTGGTAGCTTCGCCCAGGGCAGGAGCACCCGGTCCGGGCAGTCCGTCGAAGGGGGAAAGCGATGAGCGGTAGCAACGACCAGGCCACCAAGGCCCTCGAGTGGATGGTGGAGAAGCTGGCTGACGCCAAGGCCAACGGCTACTGGCTGGACAAGGTCAGTTCCTTGTCCACGTTCGGTTCGGCGCCGGCGGCCGCCCGCACCATGGTGGACACGCGCTCGGCGGCACCGCCGGGCGGGGTCACCAAGGCCGACCTCGAGCGGGCCATCGATCGCGCCGCCCGGGCCGAGGCGCAGGTCGCGGCCCTGACCGCCCGGGTGGAGAAGCTGGAGGCCGAGCTGCATGCGGTCGAAGCCGTCTGGACGAAGCACTAGCCGGCTGCACGTTCAGCGCCGCCGGTAGCGTGGCGGCATGGAACGGTCCGTCAACCAGGGCCTGGCCGCCTTCCGCTGGTGCGCCTGGCTCTGGATGGCGGCGGTCCTCCTGATCTCCCACGCCGACCTCCGCCCGGGACGGGGCGTGTCGGTGGCCGTGGTCCTGGTGGGGGCGGCCCTGGCCGTCACCGTGGCCGACACCGTGCTGTTGCGGACGCGTCCCCAGGCGTTGCTGCGCCCCGGGCCGGTGCTGGCCGAGGTGGCCGTGGGCTTCACCCTCGTCCTGGCTGACGGCTTCGTCTACGGCGCCGACCATGCGCTCTCGACCTCCCAGTCGCTCGGCTCGGTTTGGCCCCTGGCCGGGATCCTGGCCGCCGGTTCCGTGCTCGGCCCCGGGCCGGGAGCCGGCGTGGGGGTGGCGGTCGGGCTGGCCCGGGTGGGAGCGACGCTCATCAACGGGGTCGACGTCGACCAGACCGGGGAGTTCCTGTCCCTCACCAACACCGCCGTCTTCTATGCCGTGGCCGGGGCGGTGGCCGGCTACTTCGCCCGCCTGCTGCGCCGGGCCGAGCGCCAGGTGTCGGCGGCCCGGGCCCGGGAGGAAGTGGCCCGCACGCTCCACGACGGGGTGCTCCAGACCCTGGCCGTGGTCGAGCGCCGGGCCACCGACCCGGCGCTGGCCCGCCTGGCCCGGGAGCAGGAACGTGAGCTGCGGGAGTACCTGTTCGGCGCCGCCGAGGGCGGGGGGCCGGCCGGCGATCTCGGCGCCGCCCTGCGGGAGGCCGCCGCCCGCTTCGAGGATGCCTTCGGGGCCCGGGCCACGGTGCTGGTGGCCGACGACGTGCCCGTGCTCCGCCGGCGGGTGGTGGAAGCGGTGACGGGAGCGGTGGGCGAGGCGCTCACCAACGCCGGCAAGCACGGCCGGGCCGAGCGGGTCACGGTCTACGTGGAGCCGGACGGGCGGGGGGTGTTCTGCTCGGTGAAGGACGATGGGGGCGGCTTCTCCGTGGACGGCACCCCTGAGGGCGTGGGACTGTCGCGCTCCATCCGGGGCCGGATGGACGAGGTGGAGGGACGGGTGGAGGTGCACAGCCAGATCGGCTCGGGCACGGAGGTCCTGCTGTGGGTGCCGTGAGCGGCCGCCACCCCGTCAAACCCGGGGATCGGGGTGTCCCCGTCAAGGTCGTACTGGCCGACGACCACCCGATCTGGCGCGACGGCGTGCGCTCGGACCTGGGCGAGGGCTTCTCGGTGGTGGCCGAGGCGGGCACGGCCGACGAGGCCATCGCCGCTGTGCGGGAGCACCAGCCCGACCTGGTGGTGTGCGACCTGAACATGCCCGCCGGGGGCGGCATCAAGGTGGCCAGGACCTGCGGGGAGGAGACCCGCATCGTGATGCTCACCGTGTCCGAGGCCGAGCGGGACCTGCTCGAC
>JBIOYN010000381.1:0-3513 GCA_044870155.1 Acidimicrobiia bacterium
CGGGCGCAACCCCCAGAACGGCGAGGACCCCTTCGCCGGCGGCCGCTACGCCGTCGAGTCCTACCTCGACCATCAGGCCGACAAGCTGGCCCGGCGCTTCGACGCCAACAGCTACCTGATCCTGTCCGAGGCCATGAACCACCACGACGTGGGCCGGGAACGGGGCGGCATCGCCCCCGCGCTGGCCCAGGTCAAGGCCCGGGTGGCGGTGGCCGGCATCTCCAGCGACCGGCTCTACCCCCTCTACCAGCAGGAGCAGGTGGCGGCGCTGGTCCCCGACCGGCCCAGGGTCCGGGTCATCCACTCGCCCTACGGCCACGACTCCTTCCTCATCGAGAGCGAGGCGGTCGGGGCGTTCATCGCCGAGGCCCTGGGCGCCGCCGGGCGGTAGAAGCAGTCCGCCGGCGGGCGAGAGAAGCAGTAGAAAGAGGACGTGCGGATCCTCCTCGTCGTCGGCGACGATCCCCCGCCGGGCCGCCTGGCGCTGCGCGCCGACCGGGTGCTGCGGACCCCGGCCGGCGCCCTCGAGGCCGGCCTCCTGGCCGACGTGCGGGCCCACATCCCCGACGACGTGGCCGTGACCGGCCCGGCCGGGGAGGCGGCGGCCGTGGCCCGGGAGCTGCGGAAGCACGGCTTCCCCGTCACCCTCCACGCCGACGGGCTGGCGGCCGGCGACGTGGCCGGAATCCGCGTCATCCCGGTCACCGACCCCGGTCCTCCCATGGAGGTGGCCCCCTCGCTGCTCGAGCTGGTGGGGAACACCCCCCTGGTCCGCCTCGACCGGATCGGTCGGCGCCTCGACTGCCACCTCCTGGCCAAGCTGGAGTTGCTCAACCCCGGCGGCAGTGTGAAGGACCGGCCGGCCATCGCCATGGTCGACGCCGCCGAGCGGGACGGGCTGCTCGGCCCCGGGGGCACCATCGTGGAGCCGACCTCGGGCAACACCGGCGTGGGCCTCGCCATCGTCGCCGCCCGGCGCCGCTACAAGTGCGTCTTCGTCATGCCCGACAAGATGAGCGCCGAGAAGATCAAGCTGCTGCGGGCCTACGGCGCCGACGTGGTGGTGTGCCCCACCGCCGTGGCCCCCGACCACCCCGAGTCCTACTACTCGGTGGCCAATCGGCTGACGGAGGAGATTCCGGGCGCCTTCCAGCCCAATCAGTACCGCAACCCCGAGAACCCCGCCGCCCACGTCCGCTCCACCGGGCCCGAGATCTGGCGCCAGACGGCGGGCCGCATCACCCATCTGGTGGCGGGCATCGGGACGGGCGGCACCATCAGCGGCCTGGGCCGGTACCTCAAGTCCCAGAACCCGGACGTGCAGATCATCGGTGCCGACCCGGAGGGTTCGGTGTACTCGGGGGGCACCGGCCGGCCCTACCTGGTGGAGGGGATCGGGGAGGACTTCTGGCCCACCACCTATGACCCGAGCGTGGTCGACCGCGTGGTCATGGTCTCGGACCGGGACTCGTTCCTCACCGCCCGCAAGGTCACCCGGGAGGAGGGCATCCTGGTGGGCGGGTCCACGGGCACGGCGGTGTGGGCGGCGCTGGAGGTGGGACGGGGCCTGCCCCCCGAGGCGGTGGTGGTGGTGATCATCCCCGACTCGGGCCGGGGCTACCTGTCCAAGGTCTACGACGACGAGTGGATGTCGGACTACGGGTTCCTGTCCGCCGCCGGCCAGACGGCGGGCGACGTCCTGGCCCGCAAGGTGGCCACCCTGCCCGCCCTCGTCCACGTCCACCCCGACGAGCTGGTCCGCGACGTCATCGCCATCCTGCGGGAGTTCGAGGTGTCCCAGCTGCCCGTGGTCAAGGCCGAGCCGCCCCTCAAGATCGCCGAGGTGGCCGGCAGCGTGGACGAACGGGAGCTGATGGAACGGGCCTTCGCCGACCCCGCCGTCCTCGACCGGCCGGTGGCCGAGGTCATGTCCAAGCCGCTGCCCACCGTGGGGAAGGGCGAGCCTTTGGAGCAACTGGTGACCGAGCTGGAGGCAGCCGCCGCCGTGGTGGTGCTCGAAGGCGGCCAGCCCGTCGGCGTCCTCACCCGCTCCGACCTGCTCCACTTCCTCACCGGCCGATGATGTCCGAGGCCCGACCGCCCAAGAGCGCCTCGGAGGATGGTTCCGCCGGTTTCGAGACCCGGTCCATCCATGCCGGCCAGCCGCCCGATCCCGCCACCGGGGCGGTCATGACCCCGGTGTACCTGACCTCGACGTACGCCCAGGCGGCGGTCGGGTCCCACCAGGGCTACGAGTACTCCCGGTCCGGGAACCCCACCCGCTCCGCCCTGGAGACGTGCCTGGCGTCCCTGGAGGAGGCGACCCACGGCTTCGCCTTCGCTTCGGGCATGGCGGCGGAGGACGCCGTCCTGCGCCTGCTCGCCCCCGGCGACCACGTGGTCCTCCCCACCGATACCTATGGCGGCACCTGGCGGCTGGTGGCCCGCATCCACGGGCCGGCGGGCCTGGCCTATGACACCGCCGACCTCACCGACCCCGCCGCCCTGGAGCGCGTGTGGCGCCCGGAGACGAAGATGGTATGGCTGGAGACCCCGTCGAATCCGATGCTGGCGATCGTGGACGTCGCCGAGGTGTCCGCCTTCGCCCACGAGCGGGGCGCCCGCTGCGTGGTGGACAACACCTTCGCCACCCCCTACCTCCAGCAGCCGCTGGTGCTGGGCGCCGACGTGGTCGTCCACTCCACCACCAAGTACCTGGGCGGCCACTCCGACGTGGTGGGCGGGTTCGTGGGCCTGAACGACCCCGAGTGGGCCGAGCGCCTGGCCTTCCTGGAGAACGCCACCGGCGCCGTCCCTGGGCCCCTCGACTGCTTCCTCGTCCTGCGGGGGCTCAAGACCCTCGGGGTGCGGATGGACCGCCACTGCGCCAACGCCGCCGCCGTGGCCGAGATGCTCCTCGCCCACCCGGCCGTCGAAGGAGTGCTGTGGCCCGGCCTCCCCGACCATCCCGGCCACGACCTGGCCAAGCGTCAGATGCGGGACTTCGGGGGCATGGTGTCCTTCTCCGTCGAGGGTGGCGAAGAGGCCGCCCTGACGCTCATCACCCGCACGGAGCTCTTCACCCTGGCCGAGTCGCTCGGTGGGGTGGAGTCCCTCATCGAGCACCCGGGCCAGATGACGCACGCCTCGGTGGCGGGGTCGACCAACGAGGTCCCCGCCAACCTCATCCGCCTCTCCGTCGGCCTCGAGACCGTCGACGACCTCATCGCCGACCTCCTCCACGCCCTCGACTCCCTCACCTGACCGCCCCTCTCCCCCACCCCCCGCGTTAGCCAAACCCGGCTGAGAGCCGGGTTTCGTTAACTCGCGATGGTGGCTAGGCGGGGACGGGGGGGAGGGGCTCGGCGGCGCCGGCGCTAGCGCTAGCGACCGTGGCCGAGCGGGTCCGGCGGAGCATGGAGCGGCCGGCCCAGATGGCGGCGGAGGCGCCGGCGGCGGTGGCCGCCGCCACCAGCCAGGCCACCGTGAACGACGCGTGCTCGGCCAGGAAGC
>JBIOYN010000382.1:0-2763 GCA_044870155.1 Acidimicrobiia bacterium
GTCGCTCGGTGGGGTGGAGTCCCTCATCGAGCACCCGGGCCAGATGACGCACGCCTCGGTGGCGGGGTCGACCAACGAGGTCCCCGCCAACCTCATCCGCCTCTCCGTCGGGCTCGAGACCGTCGACGACCTCATCGCCGACCTCCTCCACGCCCTCGACTCCCTGTCGTAGCCGGACCCTCCCTCCCCAACCGGCGTTTCTCAGTCCCACCTGTCGGGGCTGAACAGCGCCGGTTCGGGGAGCAGACCACTGACAAACCAACCGGCGTTTCTCAGTCCCACCTGTCGGGGCTGAACAGCGCCGGTTCGAGGACGGGCGGCGCCCTACGCGGGGAGGGGCGGGAGGGGCTCGGCGGTGGCGGTGGCGGGAGCGGCGGGGGCGGGGCGGGAGCGGCGGAGCATGGCGCGGCCGGCCCAGATGGCGGCCGAGGCGCCGGCGGCGGTGGCCGCCGCCACCAGCCAGGCCACCGTGAACGACGCGTGCTCGGCCAGGAAGCCGAAGGCCAGAGGCCCGGCGACGGCCCCGGCGTAGGTGCCGGTCTGGGTGATGCCGGTGGCGGCCGCCGGCGAGCCGGGGTTGGCCAGCACCACGGCCAGGTTGAACAGGCCGGGCCAGGCCCATCCGGCCCCGAAGGCCAGGGGGACGGCGGCCACGATCACCCCCGGACGGCCGGTGGCAAAGAGGGCGAAGGCCACCGAACCCAGGGCCAGCATGAGCGCCACCACCCGCAGGTGGCCGCCGCTGCGCCGGTCGGCCCGCAGGCCGGCCAGGAGGCGGACGGTGATGCCCACGGCGCTGCCCAGCGTGAGGGTGAGTCCGGCCGTCCCGGGGGCCAGGCCCGCCTCCACGCCGGCGCTGACCAGGAAGGCCCCGAGCGTCCCGGCCGCCGCCGCTCCCAGGGCGATGCCGAGCGAGAGCACGGCCATCGTCCCCATGGGCACCCGGCCCGTCCCCTCGAACGTCGTCTCCGTCACCGGCCGGCGCGACCTGTGGGCGGCGCCGGGGACGGCGGCGGCGCTGGCCAGCGACAGCAGGGCGGAGCCGACGAAGGCCCACCGCCACCCGACGGTGAGGGCGACGGTGGGCACGGCCAGGCCGGCGAGCAGGGTCGACGCCGGGATGGCTGACTGCTTGACGGCGAAGCCCAGCCCCTGTCGGCGCAGGGGGAGGGCCTGGGAGATGACCAGGTTGGCGGCCGGCTGGGCCAGGGCGTTGGCCGTCCCCGCCAGCGCCAGCAGGACGAGCAGCACGGGCAGGGAGACGGCCCCGGCGGCGACGGCCAGCTGCGCCACCGCCGTCCAGAGGCAGGCGATCCGCAAGGCCCGGTCGCCGCCCACCCGCTCCGACCACCGCCCCATGACGGCGGAGAACACCGAGGCGGTGGCGAAGAAGGCACCCACGCCCAGGCCCGTCCCCGCCTCGGAGAAGCCGAGGTCGGCCCGGATCTGGACGGCCATGCCGCCCAGCAGGAATGGCGGGAACACGCAGGCCGTGGTGGCCGCCGCCGTCGCCAGGAGAACCCGTCGCACCCCTCCATGGTGGCGGGACGCCCCGGCTAGCCTCCAAAGCTGTGAGCAGCGAACGTGCCTACGGTTTCCGCACCCGGTCGGTCCACGCCGGCGGCCGGCCCGACCCCACCACGGGGGCCAGAGCCGTCCCCATCTACCAGACCACCAGCTTCGTGTTCGAAGACGCCGCCGACGCCGCCGACCTCTTCGCCCTCCAGAAGTACGGCAACATCTACACCCGCATCGCCAACCCCACGGTGGCCTCCTTCGAGGAGCGCATGGCCAGCCTGGAGGGAGCCATCGGGTCGGTGGCGACCGCCTCGGGGATGGCGGCCGAGTTCCTCACCGTGACCGCCCTGGCCGGCGCCGGCGACCACGTCGTGTCTTCCGCCGCCCTCTACGGCGGCACCCACACGATGTTCGACGTGACGCTGCGCCGCCTCGGTATCGAGGTGTCCTTCGTGGACGCCGCCGACCCGGCGGCGTTCGCCGCCGCCATCCGGCCCGAAACCAAGCTCGTCTACACCGAGATCGTGGCCAACCCCTCGGGGGTGGTGGCCGACCTGGAGGCGCTGGCCGACGTCGCCCACGCCGAGAACCTCCCGCTGGTGATCGACTCGACCCTGGCCACGCCCTACCTGTGCCGGCCCATCGAGTTCGGCGCCGACATCGTCGTCCACTCGGCCACCAAGTTCATCGGCGGCCATGGCACCACCATCGGCGGGGTGATCTGCGAGTCGGGCCTGTTCGACTGGGGCAACGGGAAGTTCCCCCACATGACCGAGCCGGTGGCCAGCTACGGCGGCCTGCGCTTCTGGGAGAACTTCGGCGAGTACGCCTTCTGCACCAAGGTGCGGACGGAGCAGCTGCGGGACCTGGGACCGGCCATGTCGCCCTTCTCCGCCTTCCTGCTCCTCCAGGGCCTCGAGACCCTGGCCCTGCGCATGGACCAGCACGTGGCCAACGCCAAGGGCCTGGCCACCTGGCTGGCCGCCCACCCGGCCGTGTCCTGGGTGCGCTACTCGGGCCTGCCCGACTCGCCCCACTACGCCATGGCCCAGCGGTACCTGCCCAAGGGCCCGGGGGCGGTGTTCGCCTTCGGGGTGAAAGGCGGGCGGGAGGCGGGCGCCGCCTTCATCGAGGCAGTCGAGGTGGCCAGCCACCTGGCCAACCTCGGCGACACCCGCACCCTCGTCATCCACCCCGGTTCGACCACCCACCAGCAGCTCTCCGACGAAGCGCTGGAAGCCTGTG
>JBIOYN010000383.1:0-13266 GCA_044870155.1 Acidimicrobiia bacterium
CGGCCACCACGGGATCGACGGTGAGCGAGCCGCAGCCGGGGCGGTGCTCGGGCAGCCCGTCGCCCAGCGGAGCGCGGCCGGTGAGCTTCTCCCACGCCGGACGCAACCAGCCCACCGTCCGTTCCACCTCGGCACCGCCCTCCACGCGCAGGAGCGTGGGGACGGTGTCCAGGTCGAGGGCCAGGGAGACGTCGAGGTTGGTGTCGTCGACCACCGTGACCCCGGGCGGGAAGGACGGATCGTCCTGGCAGTAGACCGTGAGCGGCTCGCCGGACGCCGCCAGCTCGGCCAGCACGGGCGCCACCAGCGCGCACGTGGGGCAGTCGCGCTTGACCACCGCCACCAGGCCGTCGGGAAGGGCGGCCGTGGTCACGGGGCTAGCGACCGTCCTTGCGGGTCCTCCACACCGTCGCCGCCGGAACGCGGGCATCGGACCCGGCCGGCTCGGCCAGCGCTTCGACCCGGAACCCGGCCCGGGCCAGGGCGCTGACCACTTCGGAGACGGTCCGGGGGTGGAGGAGGAATGCCTCCCCGTAGCGCTCGGCTTTCACCGGAGCCGGGTCGGCGTAGCCCCGGGCGAGGACGGGCGCCGTGCCCGCGTCGGTGGCCTCCAGGCACAGGGCGAGGGGATGCTCGAGGCTGAACACGAAGGCGCCCTGGGGTCGCAGCACCCGGTGGACGGAGCGCAGGACCCGGCCCAGGTCCTCGACGTAGTCGAGGGTGGCCCCGGAGAAGACGAGGTCGATCGACTCGGCCGGGACGAAGGCCAGGTCGGAGAGGTCCCCCAGGCGGAAGTCGATGCCCATGGTGGCGGCCTCGGCCCGGCGGCGGGCGGCGGTCACCATCTCGGAGGAGGCGTCGACGGCGATGGTCCGGGCACCCATGCGGGCGAAGGCGACCGCCGCCTGCCCGGCGCCACAGCCCAGCTCGAGCACCCGTTTCCCGCCCAGGTGGCCGGGCAGGATGCGCAGCTCGGCGTCGTCGGGGACGCCGGGGCCGAAATGCACGGCCCGGTCGCCCGGCCGGAACTCCTCCTGGTAGCGCGACGCGGCCCGATCCCAGGTTTCGATGTTGCTGTCGCTCATGGCGGCTGAACTTACTCCCTGGGGCGGGGGAGCTTCAGGGGCGCAGCTTCGGTTTCATGGGCAGGACCAGGCCGAGCAGGGCGGCGACGCCCCCGGCGCCCCCGCCCAGCTGGGTGAGCATCTGCCCATCGGTCGGTGTGGAAGCCAGGGTGGAGCCGGCGGCCAGTCCGATCACCAGCCCGACACCGGCCACCAGGCCCCAGATCAGTGCCCGCCCGAGGCGCCGACCCATCACGGCCGCAGAGGTTACGCCCCCCGCAGATCCAGGGTGTCCATCGTTTTGGAGGCGGAGCCCGACCCGGCGGCGAAGTCCTCGATCATGTTCTTGGCCACCTCGTCGGTGTACTGCACGGGCGGGGACTTCATGAAGTAGGCCGACGGGCCCAGCAGCGGGCCGCCGAGGCCCCGGTCGAGGGCGAGCCGGGCACAGCGCACGGCGTCGATGACCACCCCGGCCGAGTTGGGCGAGTCCCACACCTCGAGCTTCATCTCCAGGTTGAGCGGCACGTCGCCGAAGTTGCGGCCCTCGAGGCGGATATAGGCCCACTTGCGGTCCTGCAGCCAGGCCACGTGGTCGGACGGGCCGATGTGGACGTCGTCGGCCTCGATCCCGTTCTCCAGCTGGCTGGTCACGGCCTGGGTCTTGGAGATCTTCTTCGATTCCAGCCGCTCCCGCTCCAGCATGTTCTTGAAGTCCATGTTGCCGCCCACGTTGAGCTGGTAGGTGCGGTCGAGGACCATGCCCCGGTCCTCGAACAGCCGGGCCAGGATCCGGTGGACGATCGTCGCCCCCACCTGGCTCTTGA
This sequence comes from Acidimicrobiia bacterium, assembly GCA_044870155.1. Classification (GTDB taxonomy): domain Bacteria; phylum Actinomycetota; class Acidimicrobiia; order IMCC26256; family BP-133; genus CAWBJP01. The sequence goes on from JBIOYN010000383.1 coordinate 1,892, forward strand.
TGTCGTCGCCGATGATGGGGACGCATGCCTCGGTGAAGCGGGCCGCCCACGCCGGGTCGGAGGCGATGAACACGGGGATGCAGTTGATGAAGGCCACGCCCGCCTGCAGGCAGGCCTCGGCGTAGTGGCGCTGGGCCTCTTCGGACCCGACGGGCAGGTACGACACCAGCACCTCGGCGCCGGAGCGGCGCAGCTCGGCGGCGACGTCGATGGGGGTGGCGGGCGACTCGTCGCAGGTGCGCCGGTAGTAGGTACCCCAGCCGTCGAGCGTGGGGCCCCGGAGCACGGGGATGCCCAGCTCGGGGACCTCGGCGAAGCGGATGGTGTTGTTCTGGCCCCGGAAGATGGCCTTGCCGAGGTCCTCGCCCACCTTGGTGGCGTCCACGTCGAAGGCGGTCACGAACTCGACGTCGCCCACGTGGTAGCCGCCCAGGTCCACGTGCATGAGGCCGGGAACCGTCTCCCCCGGGTCCGCCCCCCGGTAGTACTCGACGCCCTGGATGAGGCTGCTGGCGCAGTTGCCGACGCCGGCGATGGCGACGCGGATCGGGGTGCGGGGGGTCCCCGGGGCGGCAGGGGAAGGACGGCTCACGTGGTTCCTCCTTGCAGTTCTTCGGCGATGAGGGAGTCGACCCATTCCAGGTCACGTTCGGCACTGCGGGTCTCGTGCTCGAGGAGCGAGCGGGTGTAGCGATCAGGGCGGGGGGCCTGGCCGGCGGCGATGGCCGCCAGCGCCTGCCGGCCCCGGGCCAGCTGCCCGGCCAGGGACTCCCGACGCCGGCGCAGCAGGTGCAGGCGGGCGTCGGGCTCGAGGTGGCGGAAGAAGGCCAGCTTGACGGCGAAGTTCCGGTGCTCGTCGGCGCCCGGCGGGGCGTCGGCGGCCAGGAGCTCGGTGAGGAGCGTCTGGCCCCGGGAGGCGATGCGGTAGGCCTTCCGGGTCCGTCCGCTGCGGCGCAGGGGCCGCCGCAGCCGGGCGGCGGCGGCCTCGCCGGAGATCGAGCCGGTGGCGGGGATGGTGGCGGTGGCCACCGGCGGATCGACGGCTTCGATGGCGCCGGCCTTCTCCAGGCGGGCGAGGGCGGGATAGAGCGACCCGTAGGAGATGCCGAAGAGGTGGCCGAGGCTGTCGTTGAGCCGTTTCTTCAGCTCATAGCCATGGAGCGGCAGTTCCTTCAGCAGCCCCAGGATGGCCAGTTCCAGCATCCGCTCGATCCTTGATCAGTGTCGCTTCGATATATCGACTCGATATATCGGGAAACGTTACCCGGTCCGGCACGGGAGTCAATCACTGCGGCGGCGGTGCCATCGGTACACTCGGTTTGATGCGACGACAGATCGACTACCGGCTGGCCCGCCGGGCCGTCCTCCGGGACTGGCGTCTGGGCCGGCTGGGACGTGTCGACGTGTGCGACGCCCATCCCGACCTGATCCGGGCCGCCCGCAACGTGGGAGAACAAACCGCCCAGGAGTGCCCCATCTGCGAAAAGGCCAAGCTCCGGCTCGTCTCCTACGTCTACGGCGACGGTCTCAAGGCGGCCAACGGCCGGTGCATCACTTCAGCCGGCGAGCTCGAGCGCCTGGGCCGGGCGTGCGACGAGTTCGCCTGCTACGTGGTCGAGGTGTGCACCGAGTGCGCCTGGAACCACCTCACCCGCAGCTACCTCCTGGGACGCCAGCACGCCGTGTAGATGGCGGCGGGCCCCTGCCCTCCGGGCATCCCGCCGCGGTGCCGTGGAGCCCCATCCCACGGCGCGGTGGTCGGGCTCCCTGGATCGTCAGGCCTCGGCAGGCTGGTGGGGGTACTGCGAGGCGCACGACAGGCACCACAGCTCGGCGTTGTCCTCCACCCGCTCCACGCGCCCCGGCTGGGCGGGATCCATGTACACCCGGCGCACCAGGGTGAGCTCGTCGTCGGGGGTGGCGCAGTTCTCGCAGGCGCGTTCCATCAGGATGCGAGGTTAGTGGGGGCCGGCGGTACACTCCGGGTTGCGCCGGGAGCCGAGCGAGCCCCGGACGCGTGGAGGTCCCGATGGCCATTGCCGCCCCTGCCATCCGCGCCCGCAAAGGCGACGCCCGGCGCCTCGTGGTGGTCACCGCCTACGACGCGCCCTCGGCCCGTATCGCCGACGACGCCGGCGTCGACGTCATCCTCGTCGGCGACAGCGTGGGAATGGTCGTCCTCGGCTACGAGGACACGCTCTCCGTCACCGTCGACGACATGGTGCACCACACCGCGGCCGTGGCCCGCGCCCGTCCCCAGGCCCTGGTGGTGGCGGACATGCCGTGGATGAGCTTCCACGTCTCCCGGGAGGAGACCGTGCGCAACGCCGCCGCCCTCGTCCGGGCGGGAGCGGGTGCGGTCAAGCTGGAGGGCGGGCGCAAGCGCCTCCCCGCCATCTCCGCCATCCTCGACGCCGAGATCCCGGTCATGGGCCACCTCGGCCTCACACCGCAGTCGGTGCACGCCCTGGGTGGCTACAAGGTCCAGGCCAAGGAGTTCGACGTCGCCCGGGCGCTGGTGGATGACGCCGTGGCCCTGGCCGACGTGGGATGCTTCTCGATCGTGTTGGAGTGCGTCCCCGACGCTGTCGCCTCCATGGTCACCGAGGCCATCCCGGTGCCGACGATCGGCATCGGCGCCGGTCCCTCGTGCGACGGCCAGGTGCTGGTCTTCCACGACTTGCTCGGCCTCACCCATGGCCGGGCCGCCAAGTTCGTGCGCCGCTACGCCTCCCTGGCCGAGGACGCCACCGCCGCCATGGCCCGCTACGCCGATGACGTGCGGAGCGGCCGCTATCCCTCCGAGGCCGAGAGCTACCACTTCTCCGAGCCGGCCGCGGCCGAGGTCGCCGTCCCCGAGTCGCCCGAGGTGGCCGTCGCCGGCCTGGGCCGGGCCGCCACCGCGTGACCGAGCCGGGCCCGCCGCTGGAGGAACCCCAGGCGCGGGCCCGGGACCTGGCCGTGGGCCTGTCCAAGGTGTTCCAGCCCTGGTTCGTGGGGCTCCTGGTCGTCGCCGTGATCCTGGCCGTGCTCGCCCTGGGGGCCAACCGCCCCGCCGATCCCAGCTTCGCCTCCGGCGGCGAAAACCCTGGCGGGGTGACGTTCCCGGACCGGCGCCTGATGGTGGGGGACCGCTGCCTGCGGGTGCTGGTGGCCTCCACCAACGAGCAGAAGGCGCAGGGGCTCAAGGCCCGGACCTCACTCGGCGAGTTCAACGGCATGATCTTCGAGTTCGAAGCCATGGGGGAGCGGGCGTTCTCCACCGCCGGCATCCAGATCCCCCTCACCGTGGGCTTCTATGACGACGCCGGCGCCCGGGTCGACGCCCAGGACATGGCGCCCTGCCCGGAGGGCGGGCAGTGCCCGACGGTGGGGTCGACCAAGGGGCCGTTCAGGAACGCGATCCAGGTGGGCCTGGGCCAGCTGCCCGAGGGCGTCCTGGGCCCGTCGTGTCCCGACCTGCCCGACGGGGGAACGACGACGACCGCTCAGGGCGGGTACACCTACGAGGAGCGCCAGATCGCCATCGGCGAGCGTTGCCTGCGCACCCAGGTGGCCGACACCCAGGAGAAGCAGCACCAGGGCCTGCGGGGCCGCGACAGCCTGGGTGACATGGACGGGATGCTGTTCACCTTCGACTCCTCGGCCGAGCGGAGCTTCACCATGGCGGGTGTGACGTTCCCCCTCACCATCGGCTTCTACGACGACGCCGGGGTGCGGGTGGACGCCCAGGACATGGAGCCGTGCTCCGGTGACGAAGCCTCCTGCCCCCAGTACCGGTCGAAAGGGCCGTTTCGGACGGCTCTCGAAGTGGCGAAGGGGAATCTCCCCGACGGGCCCTACGTCCCCACCTGCCCGGGCTGACGGGCGAAGAAGCAGTTACTGACACACCCCGTCGGTATGGTCGGAGACGATGGGCTGCATCGAGACTGCTAACCTGCCTCGGCTCGGGGATGATCCCGGTATGTGCGCTCCGGCGATCCCGCTTCCCCACCCCGCCGACCTGCTCCCCGATGAGGGGAGCCCGCAGGCCCACCTGCGGACCACAGGAGGTGTGAACGGTCGATGAGGCCGTACGAGGTCATGATCATCTTCGATGCGAGCCTGGAGGAGGAGACGATCCGGGCCGCGGTCGACCGCTTTGCCGAGCAGATCCGCTCTCGGGGGGGAACCCCCGGCAGAGTCGACCGCTGGGGCCGGCGCCGCTTCGCCTACGAGGTTCGACACCGCTGGGAGGGCTACTACATCCTCCTGGAAGCGACTGCCGAGCCCGAGGTGATGGAGGAGCTGCACCGGACGCTCTCCCTTGCCGACGAAGTCATCCGCCACAAGGTGGTCCGTATCCCCGACGTCGTCATCAAGGCGAAGTCGGCGGCCGCGGCCCCGGCGGCGGAGGTCTGACAAGGAGAAAAGCGAGGAAATGTCAGGCAACAGCATCACCATCGTGGGGAACGTCACTCGGGATCCTGAGCTCCGGTTCACGCCCAACGGCCAGGCTCAGGCCCGGCTCGGCGTGGCCGTCAACCGCCGCTGGCAGAACCGCTCGACGGGCGAGTGGGAGGAGAAGGTCAGCTTCTTCGACGTCGTCTGCTGGCAGGACATGGCTGAGAACGCGGCGTCGTCGCTGAAGAAGGGGGCCCGGGTCATCGTCACCGGGCGCCTGGAGCAGCGCTCGTACGAGACCAAGGAAGGCGACAACCCGGTCAAGCGCAGCGTCGTGGAGATCATCGCCGACGAGGTCGGTCCCAGCGTGCGCTGGGCCACGGCCCAGGTGGAGAGGACCCAGCGGCGTGAGGGTGGCCCGGGTGGCGGAGGCGAGGGAGGAGGGGGCGGCTACGGCCGCCCCGTCCAGAACGAGCCGGCGCCGGCCTACGACGATTTCGGCGACGAGCCCTTCTAGGTAGGAGAGACAGCGGTGAAGATCGTCCTTCGTTCCGACGTGGCCAACCTGGGTCGCAAGGGCGACGTGGTCGAGGTGGCCGACGGGTACGCCCGCAACTACCTCGTCCCCAAGGGCCTGGCCATGAACGCCACCAAGGGCTCGGCCCGTCAGTCCGAGTCCATGCAGAGGTCCCGGCAGGTGCGCGACACCAAGGAACGGGAGGGCGCCGAGGCGACGGCCCGCCTCCTCGAGGCCCGGCGGATCGAGATCACCGCCCGGGCCGGCGAGGGGGGCCGTCTCTTCGGATCGGTCACCACCACCGACGTGGCCGAAGCCCTGGAGGCCCAGACCGGGGTGCACATCGACCGCCGCAAGCTCCACCTGGACGAGCCCATCAAGACGCTCGGGGTTCACGAGGTGCCGGTGCGCCTCCATCCCGACGTCCCTGTCGCCATCACTGTCGAGGTCGTCGCCCAGTAGGGATTTCCTGTCGGGTCTTGACGGGGTGGTTGGTCGCGCTCCATGATGCGAACATACGTTTGCGGTCCTGTGGATAACACCCGCTGAAATCCACAGGTTGTACCTAGGTTCTGCGTCTTCCTCCCCACAGGGCGCGGACGCGACCATGACCCCCCTCAGAGGGAGGCGGGCAGGTGGTGCAGTCCATCAGCGAGGTTCGGCAGCGCAACGGCGGGCCACGGGTCCCGCCCCACAACCTGGAGGCCGAGGAATCGCTGCTCGGCGCCATGCTGCTGTCGAAGGACGCCATCGCCGCCGCCCTCGAGGCGCCCGTCCGCGCCGAGGATTTCTACAAGCCCGCCCACGGGCATCTCTTCGAGGCCATCCAGTCGCTGTACACGGCGGCCCAGCCCGTGGACCCGGTCACCGTGGCCGAGGAGCTGCGCCGGGCCGACCTGCTCGACGCCGTGGGCGGCAAGGGAGCGGTCCTCGGCATCATGGCGGGGACGCCATCGGCGGCCAACGCCGCCCACTACGCCCGCATCGTGGAGGAGCACGCCCTTCTGCGGCGCCTCATCGGGGTGGCGAGCGAGATCTCGGAGATGGGCTTCGAGATGCCCGACGACGTGACGGCCACGCTCGACCGGGCCGAGACGCTGGTCTTCGATGTGGCCAACCGGCGGATCGCCACCACGCTCACCCCGCTCTACGACGCCATTCAGGAGAGTCTGGACCAGCTCGAGCGGCTCTTCGAGAGCGACGGCACCGAGATCACCGGGGTGCCCACGGGCTTCTACGACCTGGACGACATGCTCCTCGGCCTGCAGCCGTCCGCCCTGGTCGTCGTGGCCGCCCGCCCGGGCCAGGGCAAGACCAGCTTCGCCCTCGGGGTCTCCTCCCACGTCGCCCTGGAGACGCGGAGGCCGGTGCTGTTCTTCTCGATGGAGATGGGCTACCCGGAGCTGACCCAGCGGATCCTCGGCTCGGAGGCGGGCGTGAACGCCCGGCTGCTGCGCACGGGCCGGATCCGGGACACCGACTGGGAGAAGGTCAGCCACGCCGTCGGCCGGCTGGCCGAGGCGCCGCTCTACATCGACGACAACCCCCACCTGACCGTCATGGACATGCGGGCCCGGACCCGCCGGCTCAAGGCCCTCCACGGCGATCTCGGCCTGGTGGTCGTCGACTATCTCCAGCTCATGAGCTCCAACCGCCGGGCCGAGAACCGCCAGGTCGAGGTGTCGGAGCTGTCCCGGGGCCTCAAGATCCTGGCCCGCGACCTGGAGACGCCCGTCGTCGCCCTGTCCCAGCTCAACCGCTCCCTCGAGTACCGCCAGGACAAGCGCCCCATGCTCGCCGACCTCAGGGAGTCGGGCTGTCTGACCGCGGACACGCGGCTGCTGCGGGCCGACACCGGCGCCGAGGTGACGCTGGGCGAGCTGGTGGCCACCGGCGTCCGCGATGTCCCGGTGTGGAGCCTCGACGAGCGGTGGCGCCTCGTCCCGGCCACGCTCACCCATGCCTTCCCCAGCGGCACCAAGCCCGTCTACCGCCTCCGCCTCGCCTGCGGCCGGGAGCTGCAGGCCACCGCCAACCACCGCTTTCGCACACTCGCCGGCTGGCGTCCCCTCGGGCTTCTCGCCGTCGGCGACCGGTTGGCCGTCCCCCGGGCCATTCCTGCTGCGCACGCCTCTGCGGTAGATGTCGCCTTGAGCAACTGTGAGCCCGCAAGGACCGTCTCGGTCACTCCCGACTCACAGTTCGGTTCTGCTACGGCGCGGACCACGGTCCTACCGCTCGACCTCAGCACCGGCGACGTGGTGTGGGACGACATCGTCGCCATCGAGCTCCTTGGCGAGGAGCCGGTGTTCGACGCCACCGTCCTGGGGACGCACAACTTCATCGCCAACGGGATCGTGGCCCACAACTCGATCGAGCAGGATGCGGACGTGGTGTGCTTCATCTACCGGGACGAGTCCTACAACCCGGAGTCGACCGACAAGGGGACGGCCGAGATCATCGTGGCCAAGCACCGCAACGGACCCACGGGCAAGGTCAAGCTGGCCTTCAACGAGGAGCTCACCCGCTTCGACAGCCTGACCCGCGGTTAGCGGGAACTTTCCTCCACATTCCACTCAAACCGCGCGCCGGAAATGCCGATAGTGCGCTCGACGGCCGGATTCTTCCCGGCCCTGCGACAAGGCGCGAGTGATGTCCGATGGTGCACAGGAGGTCTGGTACGCCCAACAGGCCTATCAGCGCTCGCTGAATGGTGAGCGGTCGATCCGGGCCCACGCGGCTTGCGATGCCAAGGACCGCTACGGCCGCGTCATCTCCCTCGCTCTGACCGGAGACCGTGCCTGTGCCGACGAGGTCACCCGGGTGCTGGCCACCCCGCAGCTGGTCCGGTCGCTGGAGCTGGATCACGTCGCCCTGATCGGGGCGCTCCCGGCCGCCGATTTCGACAGCGCCTTCGCCCGCTTTCCCCTCGGCATCGACGATCGTGCCCGGCTGATCCCGCTCCTCGAGGCCGACGAGGTCCGTGCCGAGCGGGTGGAGTGGGACGTCCTCCACGAAGCGTCCCGGACCCGCCGGCGGGACCTGATCGACTGGCTGCAGTCGTCGCCCCGCCCGGGAGTGGCCGGCGAGGCCCACCGGCTGGCCGGCTACTTCCTCGCCGAGGATCTGCGCCGCCTGATCGAGGAGTCTGTCGCCCTGGGCTCGATCCCGCCCTACGGCCCCGACGTTCTCCGGTCCGTCAGCGTCTGGCAGCAACGCCCGGCGTTGGCCCACGCCGCCGGCATCGCCGACGAGCTCCGGGGTTTGGTGGCCCAGGCGGAGCCCTTGGCCGCCAGGATTGAAGGACGTCAGCTGGCGAGCGACCTGCGGACGATGTTCTCGTCCCTGGTCTCCGAGCTGGCGATCTGGCAGGTTCAGCTCGAGCACGTGTGCCGGCGGGCCGAGGCCTGGCTGGCGGCCCACGAGGGCGGACTGCCCGAGGTGGCCGATGAGCTCAGGGCCGAAGTGGGCCGGGCCCGCTCGCACGGGCGCTCCTGGGCGGCCCAGTACCTGGTCACGCCCGGCGCCCGGCTGATGGGCCGGCACACCGCCCGCGGGGCGCCGGCCGGCCTGAGCGGCACCTGCCCCTGCTGTTTCGCCTGGTACCGGCCCGAGGCGCGGTACTGCACCTGGTGCGGGACGGCCCGCACCGAAAGATAGGGAACGGAAATGGATCGTGCCGGCGCTGCCATCCCCCTCGCCCTGGGGGCCACCGAGGTTGGTTCCACTGATGGCCGCACCCTGCTGCGCATGGCCGGCCAGCTGGCCGACCTCGGTGGGGTTCCGACCCCGGCCCTCTTCGTCCTCCCCTGCGAGGAGCCGAACGCCTTCGCCACCGGCTTCGAGCCCCACGATGCCGCCGTCACCGTGACCACCGGCCTGCTGGAGCGCCTCGAGAGCGCCGAGCTCCGAGCGGTGTTGGCGCACGAGATCGGTCACATCGTGAGCGGCGACGTCGCCGAAGGAACCCGCCTGGCCCACCGCGCCGCCGTGAAGTGCAACGTGACCTTCGGGGTCTCGGTGGCCGCCCAGCTCATCAGCCTCGTCACCCCCTCGATCCTCGACGACTGGCTGGTCCTGGGCGTCGGTCGGATCGTGAACTCGCAGGTCCAGAAGCGAGCCATGGCCAAAGTGGCCGCCCACAGCCGGGTCCGGGAACTGCGCGCCGACGAGTTCGCCGTGCGGGCCGGCGGGGCGCCGTGGCTGGCCTCGGCGCTCCTCAAGCTGGAGGCGGCCGTGTCGCCGCCCGAGACCAGGCTGCCGGCGTGGAGCCGCATCATTCTCCTGACCGACTCGCATCAGGAGTTCGAGACCCACCCGTCGACGGCCGTGCGGATCTCCGCCATGCCGCCCTACGCCCTCTCGGCGCCGGCGGAGCGGGGCTGCGACATGTGCGCCGCACCGCTCAGCGGACCGGCGGGGACGTGCGGAGTCTGTGACCATGTCACGACCGAGCGGCGATGCTCGTGTGGAGTGGCCCTGGGCAGCTTCGATCGGTTCTGCCACGGGTGTGGTGCCGGGCTGGCGTCCACGGTGTGCCGCTGGTGTGGAGCCCCGGTGGCCCCAGGTGACCCACGGTGCGGTGAATGCGAGGCCCCGCTTCCGTAGCGGGCCTTCGCCGGTAGTCTCCCGGGTCGCCGACGACGCGGGAGGCCACGAAATGGAGAAGAAGGACTACCTGGAGGCCATCGCCGCCAACTCGGAGCGATTCGCGGCGGCGGTCAGGAGCGCCGGCTACGACGCTCGGGTGCCGACTTGTCCGGAGTGGAACGTCACCAACCTCGTCGAGCACCAGTCCGGGGTGCACCGCTGGGTGACGATGATCTTCGAGACCGGGGCGCAGTCGATGCCCGACCGGGCGGAGGTACCCCGCCCGCCGGAGGGCACGGACTGGCTGGAGTGGTTCGAGGCCGGCGTGCCCGGGCTGCTGGCGGTGCTGGAGACGGCCGAGCCTGGCCACCGCATCTGGAACTGGGCCGACGGGGACGCCGGCGACAGCAGCTTCTGGCCCCGGCGGATGGCGCACGAGATCGTCATTCACCGGGCCGATGCCGAGTCCGCCGCCGGTTGGGCCAGCGTGGTGGAGCCCGCCGAACTGGCGGCCGACGGGATCGACGAGTACCTGGGTTTCGTCGACGCCCGCCGCCTCTACCGCGAGGGCGGCCTGGGGGTGGAGGGGACCTTCCACTTCCACGCCACCGACACACCGGGCGAATGGCTGGTGGAGATCACCAACGAGGCGGTCACCGTGAGCCGGGAGCACGCCAAGGCACCGGCGGCGGTGCGCGGCCCCGCTGGGGCCCTGGAGCTCTTCCTCTACAACCGGGGCCCGGCCGACGGCCTGGAGATCCTGGGCGACACCACCCTCGTGGACGCCTGGCGGGACAAGATCCGCTTCTGAACCGCTTAGCCTCGACGGGGTGATCCGAGGCCGGGAACTGCGGGTGGTGCTGGCGCTGCTGCCGCTGCCCCTCCTGGCCGTGGCTGCGGCCGTGCTCGGAGGTGGCGGCTCCGACCCACCCCGGCCCGCCGCCGCCACCAGCACCACCAGCACCACCACCACCACCACCGCTCCCGGGGTGGACGAGCCGGTCCTGCGCGACCAGTTCCTCCAGGCCTACGAACACTCCCGGCGGGCGACGTGGTACATCACCTATGACTTCTCGCGCCGGTTGCGCAACGGATCGAAGCTCGACCTGACGGTCGTCGAGCTGAGCCGCCCGCCCGACCATCTCATCGCCGGCCTGGGCGGCATCAACGGTCAGGTCGCGGGCCGCGAGGTGGTGTGCGACCAGGTCGATGGGCGCGACATCTGCGCCCCCTCGGGCCCCGTCGCACCCTTTGAGGACGCCCTGGCGGCGGAGATCTCCGAGCTGCGCGACGTCGTTCAGCCTCCGGCCAAGTGGTACGCCGTGGAAGGAGGGGGGGTTCGACCGGTGGCGGGCGAGAACGCCCGCTGCTTCACGCTGCGCAAGGTGGTGGCCGTCCCCTCGCCTCCTTACGGCGAGCAGGCCGAGTACTGCTTCGCCACCGTCGATGGCGCCCCCCTCCTCAACCGGGTGGAGCGCCGGGAGGGCACCGACCAGCGTCTGGCCCGCCAGGTCAGCCGCCAGGTCAGCGATGCCGACATCTCCGAGCTTCTGGCCCCCGAGTAGCGTTTTTCCCGATGAACTTCTACGACGACGTGCTCCGCCAGCTGCTGGTGGCGCTGGGCGGCGCCCTGTTCGTGGGCAACGTGTTCGCCCTCCTCCGGGGCGAACCCCCCGCCCGCGTCGTGCGGGAGGCGGAGGAGGCGGGCAGGCCGGTGCCCCAGCGGGCGCCTGTCGGCCGGACGGTGGTTTTCAGCCTGCTCGGCCTCGTTGTCATGCTCTGGGGCATCGCCTCCCTCCTCGCCTCCTGAGCGCGACGGGGGCGCGCTGAAGGGCCATCCGGCCGGCACCGGATGGCCCTCCAGGCAAGGAGAAGGCACCACATT
>JBIOYN010000384.1:0-12114 GCA_044870155.1 Acidimicrobiia bacterium
CCTCGCTCGGCTGCGGCTCGAGACCGGCGGGAGCGGCGGGCTGGGGACCGCCGCGCCGGCGGCGGCCGGTGCTGGGCGCCGCCGGCGGGGTGGCGGCAGCCGGGGCGGGCGCCGCGGGGCGGGGGGCGGGCCGGCGGCCGGTCTGGGCCGGTGGCGAACGACGGGCCGGCGGGTCGCCGGCGGCTTCGTGTTCGGGGGCCGGCTCCCGGGAGGCCGGGGGACGGGCTGGTCGCCGCCCGGCCGCAGCGCGGGAACCGGAAGCGGAGTCGCCGTCGAGGCGGATGTCGCTCCGGCCGTCGGCGGAGACGTCGTCGGGCGTCAGCGACCGGTCGGCGTCGAGATCGACATCGGCGTCGGCTGCGCCGCCGCCGTTGGCACTGGGACGCCGGCGGTTACGTCCGCCCCGCGAGCCGCGGCGGCGGCGCTTGCGCGGCGCTTCGCCGCCGGCGCCGTCGGCCGGTTGGGGGCCTGATTGTTCGGCCGGCGCCCGGATGGCGGCCGGCTCGTCGGAGGTCGAGTGGACCTCCGGAATCCTCTCGTCGGACATCGAACCCTTTCCTTACGCCGCGCGCCGTAAGGGCGCGCTGACGCGCGACGACGGATACGGGAACTCCGGAGGCCCGCGGGCGTCCGGATGCCCGCGTGGCCAGGTTCCCGTCGAGAATGTCGTGGCGCGCCGTCGAATGAGGGGTGCGCACTGCACCAGGGGCGTGACGGAGGGCGGAGCGACCGGGTCGGACGGACCGGTGCGCCGGCGTGCGGTACCCGAGGGCCGCCAGGCGCGCTCGGGCCACCACCGCGAGTACCACCAGGAAGGTGATCGGCGCGACAACCACGCCACCGGGCGAAGGGAGCCCACGCCGGGACATCAAGTCACTTCGGACGGCCCCGGGACTCTCAACCGGCGGCGCAACGGTGCGCGGCCTGAGAAATTCCATCACGTTGGTGTCAGTCTAGCGGTCAGCACAACTGGGAGCCCCGGCGCCCCGGCTCGTCCCGCGAGATGTTGGCCACCAGCCCGACGGCGGCCAGGCACGCCACCGTGGCCGATCCCCCGTAGCTGACCAGGGGCAGGGGGATGCCGGTGATGGGGGTGAGACCCATGGTCATGCCCACGTTCTCGAACACCTGGAAGCCGATCATGGTCAGGACTCCCGTGCAGCACAGCGCCGAGAACGGATCGTGGGCGCAGGTCGCCGCCCGCCAGATCCGCCACGCCAGCACCCCGAAGAGCCCGAGCAGGCTGGCGCCGCCGAGCAGGCCCAGCTCCTCCCCCACCACGGTGAACACGAAGTCGGTGTGGGCCTCGGGGACGTAGTCGAGCGCCGTCTGGCTCCCGGCGAAGAGCCCGGCGCCGGCCACGCCGCCCGAACCGATGGCGATCTTGGCCTGCTCGAGGTTCCAGGTGGTGCCCTTCGGATCCGAGGACTGGTGCAGGAACCCGGTGAGGCGCTCCACCTGGTAGGGCTCGAGCACTCCGGCCCGCACGGCCAACCCGGCGGTGAGCAGGCCGGCCAACCCCAGGACGGCCAGCTGGCGGGAGGAGGCACCCGCGGTCACGACCACGCCGGCCGTCACCACCAGCAGCACGCTGGCCGTCCCCAGGTCGGGCTGGAGCAGGGTGAGGCCGACGGCGGGAGCGGCCAGCAGGAGGGCGCCGAGCAGGCGACCCCCGGAGAGGCGGCCCCGGCCCCGGGCCCCGTGGGCGGCCAGGGCGGCGATGAGCACCGGCTTGGCCAGCTCGGCGGGCTGGAGGCGGATGGGGCCGAGGTCGAACCAGGCCTGGGCGCCGTTGGTCCGCGCCCCCAGCGGGGACAGCACGGCCACCAGAGCGAGCAGCACCAGCCCATAGGCCGCCGGCGCCAGCCGCCGCAGCCGGTCGACGTCGGTGGTCATGGCCACGGCCATGGCCACCGTCCCGAGCGCCACACACGCCAGCTGGCGGGTGGCGTACCCGCCGGGACCCCCGGGGCCCGAGCGGGTGGCGGAAGCCACCACCATCACGCCCAGGACGGCGACGGCCAGGGCCGCCCCCGGCAGCAGGAGGTCGACGGGGGGCCGGCGCCTGCGCCGGCCTGTGGTTGGGGCTGGGGCCCCCAACCACACCGCGATGAGCCGCCAGGCGAAGAGCCATGAACGCGGCCGGCGCCTGCGCCGGCTCGTGACCATGCTCGTCGACCTCACCGGAACAACGCCTCGATGACCCGGCGGACCACCGGGGCGGCCACCGCCGAGCCGAACCCGGCCTCCTCCACCACGGCCACCACGGCCACGCAGCGCCCGCCGGCCCGGGCCACGGCCGCGAACAGGGAGGTGTCGGAACGGCCCGCCCGCTGGGCCGTGCCGGTCTTGCCCCACACCTCCACGCCCGGGGCCGAGAATCCCTCGAAGGCCAGGTTGGCCGTGCCCTCGTGCGATGCCACCGCCGCCCGCAGACCGGCCACCACCGCCTCCGCCCGGCCGGCGGGCAACGCCTCCCCGGCGGGCGGATCGGCGGGAGCGTCGGCCATGACGTGGGGCCGGGGCCGGGGCCCGCCGTTGGCCAGGCCGGCGTAGGCCACCGCCAACTGGAGCGGGGTGACCAGCAGGTCGCCCTGGCCGATAGCGAGGTTCACGCTGTCCCCCGGGTACCAGCGGGGGTCGGGGAACAGACCCCGCTCGGCGGCGTTCCGCTTCCACTCCGGCCCCGGAACCCGCCCGGCGGCTTCGGGCCCGAGGTCGATCCCCGTGGCCGCCCCCAGGCCCAGGCCCCGGGCCGCGGCCTGGACGGGCCCGTCACCGGCCGCCTCGTACAGGCGGTGGCCCGGGGCGTAGAAGTAGACGTCGCTCGACACGGCCAGGGCCCGGACCAGGTCGACCCGGCCGTAGGAACGGCCCTGAGCGTTGCGGAAGACCCGGGCCCCCACGGCGTAGGCGCCGGTGTCGACGACCGTGGTGGCCGGCGTCACCGCTCCCGACGCCAGTCCGGCCAGCGCGGTGACGGGCTTGAACGTCGACCCGGGGGCGTACAGACCCTGCAGGGCCCGGTTGACCAGCGGCGAGTACTGGCTCTCGGGCGCTCCCCCGGTGGTGGTGCCGGCCACGGGCGGAGCGGCGGGATCGAACCCCGGCGCCGAGGCCAGCGCCAGCACGTCGCCGGAGGTGCACTCCAGCGCCACCACGGCCCCGGCCGGCGCGGGGTGGAGGGGGCGGGCGGCGGCCATGCGTTCGGCCAGCGCCGCCTCGGCGGCGGCCTGGGCGTCGAGGTCCACGGTCAGGCGCACGTCACGCCCGGGGACCGGTGGGGCGCGGTCGAGACTGCGCACCGCCCGGCCCCGGCTGTCGACCTCGAGGCGATCGGCACCGGGCCGGCCGGCCAGTTCGGCGTCGGCGAGGCGCTCGACCCCGCTGGCCCCACCGTCGGCGCGCACGGTGCCCAGCAGGTGAGCGGCCAGGGCGCCGTAGGGGTGGCTCCGGCGAGGGTGGGACTCGATCTCAACGCCCGGGAAACGCTCGGGCCACTCCCGCACGGCGAGGACGACCTCCGGGCCGACGTCGTCGGCCAGGGGGATGGCAGCCAGGGGCGGGATGCGCCGGTTGTCCAGGGCTCGGGCCAGGTCGGCCGGACTGCGGCCCAGCACCGGGGCCAGGCGGGCGAGCACGGCGGGGCGGCGGGCGGCGGGAAGCGAGCGGGACAGCGCCACCCGGTAAGCGGTGCGGTTGCCGGCCAGCTCCCTGCCGGTGCGATCGAGGATGCGGCCCCGGGGCGCCTCCAGAGCCAGGGAGCGCACCCGGTTGTCGGCCGCCCGGGCGGCGAGCGCCGGACGCTCGGCCACCTGGAGATGGACCAGGCGGCCGAGCAGCAGGAGGAAGGCGAGCGCGCAGGCCACGCCCGCCAGCCCCGTCCGCGACAGCCGGGTCGGAGTCACCCCCGCCCCCGGCCGCCCACCAGGCGGCGCACGGCGGCGAAGACCGGCGGGGACAGGGCGCCCGTGGTGAGGCCGGCCCGGAGCAGGAGGCGCAGGGCGGCGGACGAAGGTGGCGGGGCGGCACCGAGGGCCGCCGCCCCGAACATGACGAGAGCGCCGGCGAGCAGCGCGCTCAGCACGGCCCGGGGGGCGATGAGGACAGCTCGCCGGGGGAACGGGAGACCGGCACCGGCCCGGGCCAGGGCGGTGAAGGCCGCGGCCGACAGGCCGAAGGGCGTGACCAGGAACAGGTCGGCAGCCAGGCCGGCGGCGAAGCCGAAGACGACGGCGCCGGGGCCGGGGATGGTGGCGGCCACCGCCACCGTGGCCAGGAGGAGGAGGTCGGGAGCCGCCCCCGGGGGGGCAAGGTGGGGGGCCACGAGCGCCTGCGCCGCGGTGGCGACGAGGAGGACGAGCGCCAGGCGCCCGACGGGCGCCCGGCCCCCTGCCCGCGCCCGTCGGGCAGCCGGGGCGGTGGCGAACTGTGAGCCCGCAGCGACCGCCACGGTCGTTCCCGACTCACAGTTCCCCAGGGCCGGAGGGGCGGGGCCGAGCTGTGCTCCCGCCGCCACCTCTGCGGTGGTTCCCGGAGCACGGTTCGGCAGCCGGAGGGGCGGGGCTGCGCCGCGGGTCACTCCCCCGCCTCCCAGGCCAGGACCTGCACGGTCTCGAGCGCCGTGACCGGGGTGACGGGCTCGACCGTGCGTCCATCCCGGCCCACGTGCCCGACGGGCAGCGCCGGCGGGTACCGGCCGTGGGCGACGCCGGCCGTCACCACCAGCGCCCCGGTGACGGCCACGACTGCGGGGTCGAGGAGCTCGAGGCGGAGTCGCCGTCCCGAGCCCCGCGCCGTCCCCACCTGGCCGCTGTCGGCCAGGCGCACGCCGACGGCGACGGCAGGATCGACCAGGGGCAGGACGGCGGACCGCCCCGACGACGCCGACTGCACGCGGCCCACCAGGGCGCCGCCGGCCACCACGGGCATGCCGGGACGGATACCGGCCTCGGTGCCGCGGTCCAGCAGCAGGCCCGACCCGGACCGCCCGGCGGGCCCGGCCACCACCCGGGCGGCGATCCCCGGCAGTCCGCCGGCGGCCGCCACCCCGGAGACCGTGGCCAGGGCGACGTTGTCACGGGCGAGCGCGTCAGCCCACGTGGCCCGGCTCCGCGCCCGGGTCAGGGCGTGGCGCAGGCGGGCGTTCTCCCGGGCCACATCGTCGGCCCGGCCCAGCCCGACGGTGACCGCCCCCACCGGGCGGGCGGCGGCGGCCTGGACGTCGGCCAGCCCGGCCCGCACCGCCATGCGCAAGGCACTGACGGCCGGGTCCCCGGCGCCGGCGGCGTCGACCGCGGCCAGGGTGAGGGCGAGCGCCACCAGCAGCCCGGCGCGGCCCCGCCGCCTCACGCCGAGCGGGCGCCCACGAACACGCCCGAGCACTCGTCGAGGCGCTCCAGGCAGTGGCCGGCGCCCCGGACCACGGCGTGGCAGGGGTTGCCGGAGATGACCACGGGCATGCCCGTCTCGTCGGCCAGGCGCTGGTCGAGACCGGGAAGCAGCGCTCCCCCGCCGGTGAGCGAGATGCCGCGCTCGAGGACGTCGGCGGCCAGGTCCGGCAGGGTTCGGTCGAGCGTCACCTTGACGGCGTCGACGATGGCCGACACCGGCTCTTCGAGCGCCTCCCGGATCTCCTCTGTCGAGGTCACCGCCGCCCGGGGAAGCCCGGTGACCAGATCCCGCCCGGTGACCTCGGCGGCCGCCTCCTCCTCGGGCGGGTAGGCGTTGCCCAGGAGGAACTTGATCTCCTCGGCGGTGCGCGTCCCGAGCACGAGGCCGTGGTGCTTCTTGACCCAGCCGACGATGGCCTCGTCGAGGTCGGCGCCCCCCAGGCGAACGGACTCGCTGGCCACGATGCCGCCCAGCGAGATCACGGCCACCTCGGTGCGGCCCCCACCCACCACCACCACCATGCTGCCGGCGGCTTCGTGAACGGGCAGCCCGACGCCGATGGCGGCCGCCATGGGCTCCTCGACCAGGTGGACGGGCCGGCGCCCGCCGGCCGACTCCGCCGCCTCCTGCACCGCCCGCTGTTCGACGGCCGTGATGCCCGATGGGACGCACACCAGGATCCGGGGCCGGCTCAGCCGCCGGGGGTTCACCAGCTCCACGAAGTGGCGGAGCATCCGCTCGCACAGGTCGAGATCGGCGATGACCCCGGCATGCACGGGACCGACGACCTCGATGTGGGCGGGCGTCCGGCCCTGCATGCGCTTGGCCTCGGATCCCACCGCCAGGGGCCGGCGGTCGGAGGTGGACACGGCCACCAGCGAGGGTTCCTCGAGGACGATGCCCCGACCCTGGACATAGATGGTCGTGGTGGCCGTCCCCAGATCGACGGCCAGGTCGCGCCCGCCCAATGTTCGCGTTTTGATCAGCCCGCCCTCCGCCCGGTGGCCGGCACCCGAATGACAGGGGTGAGATTACACGCTTGGGATTCCCCGGTCGAGGACGCTCCCCGGCCTACTCAGCGAAGAAGAGGGCGATCTCCCGCGCCGCCGACTCGGGCGAGTCGGAACCGTGGACCAGGTTCTCGGTGAGCTCGACGGCCAGGTCCCCCCGGATGGTGCCGGGCCCCGCCTGGCGGGGGTTGGTGGCCCCCATGAGAGCGCGGACGACGGCGGGCGCCTCGGGGCCCTCCACGATCATGGCCACCACCGGACCACGGGTGATGAAGGTGACCAGGTCCTTGAAGAAGGGCTTGTCGACGTGCTCGGCGTAGTGGCGCCCGGCCAGGTCCTCGTCGATGGTCATCATCCGCATCTCGGCGATGCGCAGGCCCTTGCGCTCGAAACGGGAGATGATCTCCCCCACCAGGCGGCGCTCGACGGCGTCGGGCTTGCAGAGGACGAGAGTGCGATCGCTCATGATCAGGACCTCCGAAGGAGGGCCTGGCGGCTGGGGCTGGGGTCCCCAGCCGCATTGCGATGAGCCGCCAGGCGAAGAGCCATAAGCACGGCACCCTACCTGACTACTGCAGCGAGGCCCGGGCCTCTCCCACGACGTAGAGCGATCCCGTCACCACCACCTGGCTCTGCGGGTCGGCGTCCTCCACCGCCCACCGGACGGCGTCGCTGATGGTGGGAGCCACTTCCACGGCGGCGACGCCCAGATCGCGGGCGGCGTCGGCCACCACGTCGGGGTCGAGGGCCCGGGGCGACAGCGGCGGGGCCACGATGACCCGGGTGGCCGAGGGGGCGTCGAAGGCGGCGAGCATGATGGCGGGATCTTTCTCCCGCAGGAGGCCGATGACCAGGGTGCGGGGGGCAGGCGGGAACTCTTCGGACAGCGCCGCCACCAGGGCTTCGGCGCCGGAGGCGTTGTGGGCGCCGTCGAGGATGACCAGGGGCGAGTGCCCGACGACCTCCAGGCGTCCCGGTGACCGGAAGCCGGCGAAGGCCTCTGCCACCACGCCCGGATGCAACGGCCCGCCCACGAAGGCCTCGGCGGCGGTGAGGGCGAGGGCGGCGTTGTCGGCCTGGAAGGCGCCATGGACGGGGAGGAGGATGCCGGGATACCGGCCGTCCGGCGTGCGCAGGTCCACGATGTGCCCGCCGTGGGCCAGGCGCAGCTCGGAGACGGCGAAGTCATCGTCCCGGCGCAGAACACGCCCCGGCGACCGCTCCAGGAACGGCAGCTCGAGCGTCGGATCGGTCTCGCCCAGCACCAGGGTGGCGCCCGGTTTCACGATGCCGGCCTTCTCGGCGGCGATGTGGGCCCGGGTGGGACCGAGGTACTCGGTGTGGTCCAGGGCCACGTTGGTGACCACCGCCACCGTCCCGTCGGCCACGTTGGTGGCGTCCCAGGTGCCGCCCAGCCCGACTTCGACGACGGCCACGTGGACGGCGGCGTCGGCGAAGAACCGGTAGGCGGCGGCGGTCAGGATCTCGAAGTACGACGGCGGGTCCGGGATCAGTTGCTCTACGGCGGCGACGGCGTTGAGCGCCTCGATGAGGGCCTCGTCACTGATGGGTTCGGCGCCGCCCTCGGGCAGCGGGCCGGGACCCTGGGCCCAGCCGATCCGCTCGTTGATCACCCTCAGGTGGGGGCTGGTGTAGACGCCCACCGACAGGCCCTGGGTGGCCAGCAGTCGGGCGATCATGTTGACCGTCGTGGTCTTCCCGTTGGTTCCCGTGACGTGGACAACCTCGAAATCCAGCTGGGGACTGCCGAGCAGCTCCACCAGCGGCCGTATCCGGTCCAGGCTCGGGCGCCGGAGCGCGCCGCCCCGTTCCAGGTTGGTGTGCTTGTCGAGCCAGGCCAGCGCGTCACCGAGGGAGATGTCGACCACGGCACCGACTCTAAACTCGGGCATGGTCGAGGCAACAAAGTGGATACTCCGGCCCTGGGAGCGGGAGCTCTTCACCGGCTGCCGGCGGGCGTGGGACCTCGGTGCCCGCGAACGGCAGAACTGGGAGCCGGCAACTCCCCGCCTGGTGTTCGACGCCGCCGAGGCGATCCGCGACGCCATGGCCGTCTACTACTTCCCGGGCATGTGGAACTGGACCCGGGCCATCGTCCGTCCCCTGGCCACCGAGGGGTTCGTCAAGTCGATGGTCCTCCAGCGCGCCGCCTACGAGGCCGCCCACGGCAGCATCACACCGGACCAGGAGCGGGACTACGACGACTGCATGGCTGCAGGCCGGGAGCTCCTGGAGGCCTACTACGAGTGGGCACCGGAGCAGGACGAGAAGCTCACGCCCCTGTCGGTGGAGGCCCTCTTCGATGTGCACGTGCCCGATCCTCGGCACCCCGAGCGGGGTCTGGTCACGCCCGCCGGTCAGGGCGTCGACTACCGGGTGCGGACCGACGCCGCCATGGTCGACAACGCCGGGCGGATCTGGGTCATGGACCACCGCCTGGTGACAGGGACATGGCCGGCGGTGGACTTCCTCGTCCTCGACGAGCAGCTCCTCAACCGCACCTGGGCGTGGGAACAGCACTTCCTGGCCCAGGCCCGGGGCACCATCCACAACGAGCTCCGCCTGGCCGGCCCCGTAGCCGGAGACCCCCGACCCTCGGAACGCAAGCGGATCCGCCAGGTGGTGACAGACCGATTCCGCCGGACGACGATCCGCCGGCGTCGCAGCGAGCTCGACCCCGTGGGCGACCGGGTGGCGGCCCTGGTGCTGCAGATGTCCCAACCCGACATTCCCTGCTACCCGACCCCGTCTCCCCGGCGGTGCCCGTCGTGCGATTTCCGGGCCCCGTGCCTGGTCATCCAGCAGGGAGAGGATCCCGGCGAGGCCCTGTCCGTGCGTTACCGCCAGCGGACCACACCCGACTTCGAGCCGGGACGCCTGGGTTCGGTGTGGGGGTTCGTACCCCACCGGATCGACGAGCGGGTGCGTCTCAACCCGCCGAACCAGACACCAGACAGGCGGGCGCCCTAGCTGTCGACCAGCTGTTCCCGCTGGGCCCGCAGGGTGGCGATGGCCTCCCTGGTGGCGGCCTCCCGGCGGCGCATGTCGTCGACCACGGGGGCGGGCGCCCGGGAGGTGAACCTGTCGTCCCCCAGCTTGGCGTCCATCTTGGCCAGCTCGGCTTCCAGCTTTTCCAGCTGGCGGTCGAGGTCGGCCAGGGCGGCGGCCACGTCGACCACGCCGGCCAGGGGCAGGGCGATGGTGGCACCCGCCGCCACCAGACGCTGCTCGCCCGACTGGGGGACCCGGGCGTCGACCAGCTCGAGGGTGTCCAGGCCGGCCAGGGCCGAGAGCTCGGCGGACAGGGCGGCGAGGGCGCGGCCCTGTTCGGGGGCGGCCGGGACCACGAAGGCGGTCAGGCGCTTCGACGGAGCCACCTTGTGCTCGGAGCGGAAGCGGCGGATGGCGGAGACGATGTCGATGACGGCGGCCATGGAGGCATCAGTGCCCTCGTCGATGCGGGCGTGGTCGGCCGCCGGCCACGGGGCGGTGGCCAGCAGCCCCTCGCCCCCCAGGCGGTGCCACAGCTCCTCGGTGACGAAGGGGATGACCGGATGCAGTAGCCGGAGGATGCCGGACAGGACCCCGCCCAGCACCTGTTGGACCCGGGCGCGCTCCTCGCCGCCGGCGGCCAGCGGCCGTTTGGCCAGCTCCACATACCAGTCGCAGAACTCGCTCCATACGAAGGCCTGGAGCTTCTGCACCCCTTCGGCGAAGTCGTAGCGCTCGAACCCCTCGTCCACCGCCGCCGTCACCTGGGCCAGGCGGGAGAGGATCCAGCGCTCGGGCAGGGGCAGGTCACCGGGCGGCGCCGGGCCGAAGGCGGACAGCGGCGTGCCGTCGAGGTTGAGGGCCACGAACCGGGCCGCGTTCCACAGCTTGTTGACGAAGTTCCGCCCGCCCTGGACCCACTCCTCGGCCAGGGGCACGTCATGGCCCGGGCTGGCGGCGCGCACCATGGCGAAGCGCAGGGCGTCGGCGCCGTAGCGGCCCGCCATCTCCAGCGGGTCGACCACGTTGCCGAAGCTCTTGGACATCTTGCGGCCCTCGGCATCGCGCACCAGGCCGTGGATGGCCACCTCCCGGAAGGGGACGTCGCCCATGAAGTGCAGGCCCATCTGCATCATCCGGGCCACCCAGAAGTAGATGATGTCGAACCCCGTGTGGAGCATGGCGTTGGGATAGAAGCGGGCCAGGTCCGGGGTCTGGTCCGGCCACCCCAGCGTGGTGAAGGGCCACAGGGCGGAGGAGAACCAGGTGTCGAGCACGTCCTCGTCCTGAGTGAGGTCCGAGGATGCGCAGCCGTGACAGGTGGTGGGGTCCTCCACCGCGACGATGACCGTCCCACAGTCATGGCAGTACCAGGCCGGGATGCGGTGCCCCCACCAGATCTGGCGCGACACGCACCAGTCCCGCAGGTTCTCCATCCAGTTGAAATAGAGCGTCTCCCAGCGCTCGGGGACGAACTGGGTACGGTCCT
This sequence comes from Acidimicrobiia bacterium, assembly GCA_044870155.1. GTDB lineage: Bacteria > Actinomycetota > Acidimicrobiia > IMCC26256 > BP-133 > CAWBJP01. The sequence goes on from JBIOYN010000384.1 coordinate 10,906, forward strand.
CCTTGACGGCCTCGATGGCAGGGACGGCCAGCGGACGGGACTTCACGAACCACTGGAGGGAGAGCCGGGGCTCGACCACGGTGTGGCAGCGGTAGCAGTGACCGATGGCGTGGCGGTGGGCGTCGACCCGGTCGAGGAGCCCCTCCTCGCCCAGGGCGGACTTGACCGCCTCCCGGGCGGCGTAGCGGGCCAGCCCGGCGAAGCGCCCGCCGTTGTCGTTGACCACCGCCGAGTCGGTGAAGATGTCGACGGCGGGCAGGTTGTGGCGCCCGGCGATGTCGAAGTCGTTGGGGTCGTGGGCGGGGGTGACCTTGACGGCGCCGGTGCCGAAGTCGGGATCGACGGCGTCGTCGGCCACCACCGGGATCTCCCGGCCCACCAGCGGCAGCACCAGGGTGCGGCCCACGGCGCCGGCGTAGCGCCCGTCGTTCGGGTTCACCGCCACCGCCGTGTCGCCCAGCATCGTCTCCGCCCGGGTGGTGGCCACGGTGATGAACCCGTCGTTCTCCCTGAACGGGTAGCGGATGTGCACCAGCTCCCCGTCGGTCTCCTCGTGCTCGACCTCGATGTCAGAGAGGGCGGTATGACAGCGGGGGCACCAGTTGATGATGCGGTTGGCCCGGTAGACGAGGCCCTCCTCGTAGAGCCGGACGAAGACGACCCGGACGGCCCGGGAGCAGCCCTCGTCCATGGTGAAGCGCTCGCGGCTCCAGTCACAGGAGGCGCCCATCTTGCGCATCTGGGCGGTGATCTGGCCGCCGGAGGTCTCCTTCCAGCGCCACACCCGCTCGACGAAGGCGTCCCGCCCGATCTCGTGACGGTCGAGGCCCTCCTTGGCCAGCTCCCGTTCCACCACGTTCTGGGTGGCGATGCCGGCGTGGTCGGTGCCCGGCAGCCACAGGGCGGCGAAGCCCTGCATCCGCTTCCGCCGGGTGGTGGCGTCGATGAGGGAGTGCTCGAAGGCGTGGCCCATGTGCAGGGAGCCGGTGACGTTGGGCGGCGGGATGACGATGCAGAACGGCTCGCCGTCCGGATTGATCTCGGGCCGGAAGGCGCCCGCCTCCTCCCAAGCCTCGTACCAGCGCGCTTCAGCCGGCGCCGGGTCGTAGGCCTTGGGCATCTCGGCTGCGTACGACATCAGGACCTGCGCAGCAGGGGCCGGCGGCTGGGGCTGGGGCCCCCGGCCGCATTGCGATGAGCCGCCAGGCG
>JBIOYN010000385.1:0-4495 GCA_044870155.1 Acidimicrobiia bacterium
GGGCGGCGAAGCCCATGGCCACGTTGATGGACAACATGGCCCGGTTGCCGCCCGCGTTCCAGGTCTCGATGCGCTCGACGGCCGGCCGCTCGTCCAGGAGGCGTAGGGCCATGGCCGCCTTGAGCCAGCGGCCCAGTCCCCGCTCCCGGTGCTTGGGCCACACGCCGGTGTCGCCCTGGTACGCCATCTCCGGCCAGCGCCGGGGCAGGGACAGCTCGGTGTAGCCGGCGAACTCGCCGCTGCCCTCGTGGCGGGCGCACAGGATCCAGTGGTCGTAGCCCTGAGCGTCGTAGGCCGCCTCGCGCTCGCGCCACTGCTCCGGGGTCATGTGCTGGTCGTCCAGCTCCAGGTCGTCGCGGGGCGCCGTGTTCATGACGTCGGCCACGGCGCAGAAGGGAACGAGGAGGTCGTCGGGACAGACCCCGTCCCATCCCACCAGTGAGTAGGCCGGCGCCCGTTCCCCGGCCCGGCGCACCCAGCCCTCGAGCAGGGCGCGGTCGACATGAGCCAGGAGGCAGGTGCTGCGGCGCTCGACCTGGCGGAACTCGGCGCCCACGTGCCGGAGGAAGGGCTCGCCCGGCCCGCCCACCCGGGTGAAGAGGTCGAGGAGGTCAGCGTCCCAGTCGGCGGCGCCGTCCACGGCCGCCAGCAGCAGGGCGGAGCCGAGGCCGGCCCGGCGGGCCGCGGGAGCCACGCCCACGTCGATCTCGCAATGGCTGCGGTTCTCGGGCAGGTCGTCCCATGTGGCCGTGGCGAAGCCCGTCACCGCTCCGGCTTCCCGGCACACCCACCAGCGCCGCTGGCGGAACGCCGGGGACCGGCGGTACTCGGCCAGGGCGTGGTCGGCGGGGGGCACGGGGACGTCGGGCAGCGCCTCGCGTTCGAGGAGGACCACGAGGTCGTGGACGGCCAGCAGATCGGCGTCGGGGGCGCCGGCGGGGTCGAGTGCTTCGATGCGCCACATGGCACCCAGTGTCGGTGCCGGGGGGATGGCGGGTCCACTGAATTACGTCCCCCGGGGACCGACCAAAAGTTCGTAGGTGCGCGAAGCGCGTTGTTACGATCCGCCGCGGTCGGGCTGTGACCTCGTGATCATGTTCTGGCGTCCCGGAGGAGGGCCGTTGGCGGTCACCAACGCCGAAGCGATCCACGGAAAGACGCTGCGCCGGGACCCGTGGTGGCTCGAGACCGTCCCTACCTGGTTGCTCCTCGGCGGGTTCGTGGTCTACGCCACCTGGGCCGCCTTCCAGAACCGGGACTACTTCGTCGACCCCTACCTCTCCCCGCTGTACTCGCCGTGCCTGGCCGCCAACTGCGCCGAGCCCACCATCAGGATCTTCGGATCGTGGTTCTCGCTGTCGCCGGCGCTGCTCATCCTGTGGGTGCCGGGCGGGTTCCGGGCCACCTGCTACTACTACCGCAAGTCCTACTACCGGGCGTTCTTCCGCTCCCCGCCGGCCTGCGGGGTGGCTGACGCCGCCAAGTGCTACCGGGGCGAGACCCGCTTCCCGCTCGTCCTCCAGAACCTGCACCGCTACTTCTTCTGGCTGGTGTGGCCCGTCCTCTTCTTCCTGTGGATCGATGCTTTCAGGGCCTTCTCGTTCGAGGAGGGCTTCGGGATCGGGCTGGGCACCGTGGTGCTCCTGGCCAACGCCGCCCTCCTCACCGCCTACAGCCTGTCGTGCCACTCCTGCCGGCACCTGGCCGGCGGGCACCTCGACGTGTTTTCGGCCCGGCCCGCCAAGTACCGGCTGTGGCGACTGGTGACCCGGCTCAACGAGCGCCACGGCCTCATCGCCTGGATCAGCCTGGTGACGGTGGCCGGCACCGACGTCTACGTCCGCCTCCTGGCCAACGGGGTGTTCTCCGACCCGAGGATCACCTTCTAGGTGGCGGTCCAGGGGGAGGGGTTCGAGACCCACGACTACGACGTGATCGTGGTCGGTGCCGGCGGGGCCGGCATCCGGGCCGCCATCGAGGCCAGCGCCCAGGGCGCCCGCACCGCCCTGGTGTGCAAGTCGCTGCTGGGCAAGGCCCACACCGTCATGGCCGAGGGCGGCATCGCCGCCGCCCTGGGCAACGTGTGGCCGGAGGACAACTGGAAGGTCCACTTCCGGGACACCATGCGGGGCGGCAAGCTGGTCAACAACTGGCGCATGGCCCAGATCCACGCCCAGGAGGCACCGGACCGGGTCCTCGAACTGGAGGAGTGGGGCGCCCTCTTCGACCGCACCAAGGACGGCCTCATCCTCCAGCGGGACTTCGCCGGCCACCGCTACGCCCGCCTCGGCCACGTGGGCGACCGCACCGGACTGGAGATGATCCGCACCCTCCAGCAGCGGGCCGTCCACAAGGGCATCGACGTGTTCATGGAGTGCACCATCCAGACCCTGTTGAAGGACGGCGACCGGGTGTGCGGCGCCTTCGGGTACTGGCGGGAGTCGGGCAAGTTCGTGGTCTTCTCGGCCAAGGCCGTGGTGCTGGCCACGGGTGGCATCGGCAAGGCGTGGAAGATCACGTCCAACTCCTGGGAGTACACGGGCGACGGGCACGCCATGGCCCTGTTCGCCGGCGCCGAGCTGGTGGACATGGAGTTCGTCCAGTTCCATCCCACGGGCATGGTGTGGCCCCCGTCGGTGCGGGGGATCCTGGTCACCGAAGGGGTGCGGGGCGACGGCGGCGTGCTGCGCAACACCGAGGGCCGCCGCTTCATGTTCGACTACATCACCGACTTCTTCCGGGCGGAGACGGCCGACACCGAGGAAGAGGGCGACCGCTGGTACGAGGACCACCGCAACAACCGCCGTCCTCCCGAGCTCCTGCCCCGCGACGAGGTGGCCCGGGCCATCAACACCGAGGTCAAGGCGGGGCGGGGGACGCCGGCCGGCGGGGTGCTGCTCGACATCGCCACCCGGATGCCGGCCGAGAAGATCCGCCGCCGGCTGCCGTCCATGTACCACCAGTTCAAGGAGCTGGCCGGGGTGGACATCACCACCACCCCCATGGAGGTCGGGCCCACCTGCCACTACGTCATGGGCGGGGTGCGGGTGGAAGCCGACTCGGCCGCCTCCAGCGTGCCCGGGCTGTTCGCCGCCGGGGAGTGCGCCGGTGGCCTCCACGGCTCCAACCGGCTGGGGGGCAACTCGCTGTCCGATCTGGTGGTCTTCGGCCGGCGGGCCGGCCTCTACGCTGCTGAGTACGCCAACTCCCGGCCCGGATCCGGGCCCACGGACGCCGGACAGGTGGACGAGGCGGCACGGGCCGCCCTGGCCCCCTTCGAGGGCGCCGGCGGCGAGAACCCATACTCGATCCATGCCGATCTGCAGCAGACCATGCAGGACCTGGTGGGGATCATCCGCACGGGCGACGAGCTGGCGAAGGCACTGGTGGAGCTGGAGGCATTGAAGGAGCGGACGGAGCGCATGACGGTGACGGGGAACCGTCAGTTCAACCCCGGCTGGCACCTGGCCCTGGACCTGGTCAACATGCTGGCCATCTCCGAAGTGGTGACCCGCTGCGCCCTGGCCCGCAAGGAGAGCCGCGGCGGGCACACCCGGGAGGACTTCCCCACCACCGATCCCCACTTCGCATCGCTCAATCACGTCGTGCACCAGCGGCCCGACGGCGGCATCGAGGTGGCCGAGCAGCCCATCCCGGAGATGCCGGCCGAGCTCAAAGCGCTGTTCGAGGAACCGAAGTAGCCATGCCCGGGGTTCGGGGTGTCCCTGAAAACGGCACCGTCACCATGCGCATCTGGCGGGGAGACGCCTCGGCCGGCGCCTTCACCGACTACACCGTGCCCCTGCGGGAGGGCGTGGTCGTCCTCGACGTCATGTTCGACATCCAGGCCTCCCAGGCCAACGACCTGGCCGTGCGCTGGAACTGCAAGGCGGGCAAGTGCGGGTCGTGCTCGGCCGAGATCAACGGCCGGCCCCGGCTCATGTGCATGACCCGCATGGACACGCTGCCGGTGGGCGAACCCATCACCATCGCCCCCATGAAGACGTTCCCGATCATCAAGGACCTGGTGACCGACGTCTCGTTCAACTTCGAGATGGCCAAGACCATCCCCGCCTTCGCCCCCCGCCCTCCCGATGCCGACGGGAAGCGCCGGATGTTCCAGGAGGACATCGACCGGGCCCAGGAGTTTCACAAGTGCATCGAATGCTTCCTGTGCCAGGACGTGTGCCACGTCATCCGTGACCACGAGGAGAACAAGGGCAGCTTCGCCGGCCCCCGCTTCTTCGTCCGCCTGGCGGCCCTGGAGATGCATCCCCTCGACACCAACAACCGCCTGGAGCTGGTCAAGGCCAAATATGGCCTCGGGTTGTGCAACATCACCAAGTGCTGCACCGCGGTCTGCCCGGAGAACATCCACATCACCGACAACGCCATCATTCCCTTGAAGGAGCGGGTGGTGACGGAGTTCCACGATCCGCTGGTGTGGCTCGCCCGCAAGCTCACCGGACGGGGCGCACCCGAGTAGCTCGCCCGG
>JBIOYN010000386.1:0-2541 GCA_044870155.1 Acidimicrobiia bacterium
CCGCCCTGGCCACCGGCCGGAAGGCGGCCGACGCCGTGCGGGTCCACCTCCAGCCCCGGCGCCTGGCGCTGAGCGGCGGCGTGGTGGTCCTCGCCCTGGGGTTGGCGCTCCTGCCCAACGCCCAGGACGATGTCCGCCGGCGCCGGGCCGCCGAGCACGCCCTGGCCGAGAAGGAGGCGGAGGCGCTCCGCAAGGCGGCCAAGTCCCTGGCCGGGCAAGGGACCAAGCTGGCCGAGGTGGCCCGCCAGCTCGAGGCCCTGGCCAAGGAGTTGGAGCGGGCACCGAACCTGGAGGCGGCGCAGCGTTCCGTCGACAAGGCGGCGGCCGAGCTGGCCGCCGGCCTCGACCCGTCGTTCCTGGGCCAGAAGGCGGCGGTGCGGGGCCTGGAGCGTTCGCTCGCCACCCGGCCGCTGCCGGGCACGAGCGGGTCCGCCGCCGACCAGCTCCGTCAGGCCGCCGCCAGCCTGGCCGGCCTCACTGCCGAGCAGCTGGCCCAGCTGGCCGAACGGCTGGCGGCCCTCGCCGCCGCCCAGGCCGCCGGCAACCCCGAAGCCGCCGAAGCGCTCCAGCAGGCGGCCGAAGCGCTCAACGCCGGTGACACCGGCGCCGCCGCCACCGCCCTCGGCGCCGCCGCCGGTGCTCAGGAGGCGGGTGCCGCAGCCGTGTCCGGCCAGGAGGCGATCGCCTCGGCGCTGGGCGCACTGGCCACCACCCAGGCGTCGCTGGCGGCTGGGCCCGTCCAGCCCGGTCAGGGCGGCGGCCAGCAGGCGCAGGGCCAAGGCCAGGGGCAGGGGCAGGGCCAAGGCCAGGGTCAGGGCCAAGGCCAAGGCCAAGGCCAGGGGCAGGGGCAGGGCGCGGGCGGCCAGGGCCAGGGCGGCCAGGGGCAGGGCCAGGGCGGCGCCTCCGGCCAGGTGGGCGGCACCAACGCCGCCACCGGCTCGGGCACGGGCGGGCGCGGCACTCCCAACGGCACGGGCAACAACGCCTCCGTCGGCCTGCAGCAGGCCACCGTCTACGACCCCGCCGAAGGCACGCCGGGCGAGCAGATCCAGCTCGGCGGCAAGGCTGGCCAGGGGCCGACCTTCAACGCCGGCAAGGGCCAGGGCCCCTCGCGGGCCACCGGCGCCCGGGTCCCGCTCGAGCGGGCCCTCCCCCGCTACCGGGCCGAGGCCACCCGGGCCCTCGACTCCCTCGACCTCCCGCCGTCCCTCCGGGCGCTCGTCCGGGCCTACTTCGACTCCCTAGGAGAGGAATGACCGTGCACGACCCCACCGACCGTCCCGAGGTGGTCGCGATCGACGGGACGCTGTCCCACGGATCGCAACCACCTGCCGGCGCCGGAGCTCCCGCCATCTCCCCCGAGGACTACTCCCGGGTGGCGGCGGCCATCGAGGAACAGGTCGGCAAGGTGATCGTGGGCCAGACCAACCTCGTGCGCGACGTCCTCGTGTGCCTGGTGTGTGAGGGCCACGCCCTCCTCGAAGGCGTGCCCGGCCTGGGCAAGACGGTGTTGCTCAAGACGCTGGCCCAGGCGCTCGACCTCAGCTTCGCCCGGCTGCAGTTCACGCCCGACCTCATGCCCGCCGACATCGTGGGCACCAACGTCCTGGAAGAGGACGACACCGGCCACCGCCGGTTCCGCTACCGGCCCGGGCCCGTGTTCGCCCACCTGGTCCTGGCCGACGAGATCAACCGGGCCACGCCCAAGACCCAGTCCGCCCTGCTCGAGGCCATGGCCGAGCGCTGCGTCACCGTGGCCGGCGAGACCCGGCCCCTCCCCCGGCCGTTCCTGGTCATGGCCACCCAGAACCCCATCGAGATGGAGGGCACCTACCCGCTGCCCGAGGCCCAGCTCGACCGGTTCCTGCTCAAGGCCCTCGTGCCCTTCCCCTCCGCCGCCGAGCTGGCCGACATCGTGGAGCGCACCACCGGTGCCGCCTCCGGCACCGTCGAGCCCGTGGCCGACGCCGCCACCCTGGGCGCCATGGTGGCGCTCACCCGCCAGGTGCCCGTGGCCTCCCACCTGACGGCGCATGCCGTCGACCTGGTGGTGGCCACCCACCCCAAGTCGCCCGGCGCTCCGGGCGCGGTGGACCGCTACGTCCGCTTCGGAGCGTCCCCCCGGGGGGCCCAGGCGCTGATCCTGGCGGCCAAGGCATCCGCCCTGCTCGACGGGCGGCCCAACGTGGCCGCCGCCGACATCCGGGCCATGGCCGCCCCCGCCCTGCGCCACCGCCTCGTGCTCGGCTACGAGGCCACGGCCGACGGCGTGGCCGCCGACGACGTGGTCGCCGCCGTCCTCGACTCCGTCCCCGAGCCCTCCGCCGGCCTGCGGGGCGCCCCCGAATGAGCGGCATCACCGCCCCGTCCGCCGCTCGACGGCATGCCGGACGGATCTGGGCGCAAAAATTCCAACCCATTGGAAAATCTGCGCCGAGATCGTTGCGCAGGCCGGCAGCCCGCTCGTGACCGACCTGCTGCCGCCCCGGTTGCTGGCCCGCCTGGAGACGCTCCAGGTGGGGACCCGCCGGCGCCTGGCCG
>JBIOYN010000387.1:0-5422 GCA_044870155.1 Acidimicrobiia bacterium
ACCTTGTCGGTGCAGTAGGGGTTCTCGGCGGGATCGGCCGCCCATTCGATGACCTGGGCGACGTCGCGCTGCTCTGTGAGTGAGAGCGCGACCCGGAACGTGCCGGACGATCCGCCGGTGCCCCGGACGTCCATCTCAAGGAGGGCGAACCCGGCCTGGGGCAGGAAGCTGGAACCATCGGCCGCCCGGGGTTCCTTGCGATAGGGGCTGGCCTCGACCAGGCACGGCACCCTCGCTCCGGGGGACCAGCCCGCCGGCAGGTAGATGTCGGCGGCGATCGTCGCCCCCTCCACCGGGATGATGACGTCCGAGACGAGCTTGTAGGCCTCGGCGGCGAAGCCCGGGGCTCTCAGCGCCGATCCCACCAGGGCGACGAGGCTGCACGCCAGCAGAAGCCGAGTGCGCATGGTCGACAACTACTCCGGCGGCGGTGCCTGCGTCTGTCTCCGCCGGCCCGACAGCTGTGTCATCGCTGTGACACATCCCCAGCGCGAACCGACGTCCGCCCCGCGCCCGAGGGCGCGGGGCGGACGATTCGGTCGAGGTCCTCAGCTGTCTTACAGGTCGAAGACGCCGCACTCGGCGTGGCGGATGACCAGCGTGCCGAAGCCAGGGATGGAGATGGTCTGGTTCCCGGGCCCGAAGTCCCAGATGACGTCCGTGAGCTCTCCGTTGCCCTGGACGTTGCCCTTCATGATGAAGGAGATCTTCATGTCCCCACCCGGTCCGGCGCCGAGGACGAAGAAGTGTCCGGTGATCGGCTCGAGCTTGCCCGAGCCCTTGGTGAAGCTGATCTTCTGGTTGGTGTTCAGCGTCCCGTTGACCGTGTAGTGCCGGGTTCCGAGGATGCCGCCCAGCACCGGCTGCGCATCAAGGTCGCCGAAGTTGAGATGCAGCCGGAGGTCGGCCAGCCGCCCGCCCCGACCGAGCGTGAGGTTGACGGCGTACTGGACGTCGCCGTGGACGAACATGAGGATGTCCCCGATGTTCGGCAATACACACGGGTTGACGAACGGCACAGCTATCGGGAGCTTGCCCTTGAAGTCGATGACCTCCGTGCCGCCACCGCCGCCATTGCCGCCCTTGGCGGCGATGGCCGGTCCGGTACTGGCGACGGAGATGGCAAGCAAGCCCGCGGTGAGCAGCGCGCGAAAACGACGACGGTGCATGTGAGTCGATTCCCCCCCAAATCAGTGATACGCCCCATTTGCCGGATACCACTAAGAGTGAACTATTAACCACTCTGAGTCAATATCCGGTCACGGATCGGAGTTCAGCGGGCTCCCGTCGCGCCGCGAGCTACCGCACGTTGCCGAACGTCTTGCGGGCGATCACCATCCGCTGGATCTGGTTGGTGCCCTCGTAGATCTGGGTGATCTTGGCGTCGCGGAACATGCGCTCCACGGGGAAGTCCTTGGTGAAGCCGTAGCCGCCCAGGAGCTGGACGGCGTCGGTGGTCACCTTCATGGCCACGTCGCCGGCGAAGCACTTGGCCATGGACGCCATGCGGGTCAGGTCGGGGTGGTTGTCGTCGATCATGGACGACGCCCGGTACACGAGCCCCCGGGCCGCCTCCACCTGCATGGCCATGTCCGCCACCATGAACTGGAGGCCCTGGTAGTGGGTCAGGGGCTGGCCGAAGGTGCGCCGCTCCGTCATGTAGTTGGCGGCGTAGTCGAGCGCCCCCTGGGCGATGCCGACGGCCTGGGCACCGATGGCGGGCCGCGACCAGTCGAAGGTGCCCATGGCGTAGTAGAAGCCCTTGCCCTCCTCCCCCACCAGGTTCTCGGCCGGGACCCGGACATCGTCCAGGATCACCTCGCCCGTGGGGCTGCCCCGGATCCCGAGCTTGTGCTCCAGCTTGCCGATGGAGAAGCCGGGCGAGTCCTGGTCGACCACGAAGCAGGAGATGCCCCGGTGGCCGGCGGAACGGTCGGTCTTGGCAAAGACGACGTAGTACTGGGAGATGCCGGCGTTGGTGATCCACTGCTTGCGCCCGTTGACCACGTACTCGTCGCCGTCCCGCGTCGCCCGGGTGGTCATGGAGGCCACGTCGGAGCCGGCCTCGGCTTCCGAGAGGCAGTAGCTGGCCTGGGCCCGCCCCTCGCAGATGGGGGGCAGCACCCGGCTCTTCAGGTCGTCCGAGCCCCAGCGGACGACGGGGGTCATGGCCAGGTCGCAGATTCCCGGGATGAGGGAGGCGGCGGCGTCGACCCGGGCGATCTCCTCCATGCAGATGGCCCAGGTGACGTGGTCGGCGCCCGACCCGCCGTACTCCTCGGGGAAGCTCAATCCCATGAGCCCCATGGCCGTGAACGCCTGGTGCGCCCCCCAGGGATACTCCGCCTTCTCGTCGGCCTCGGCCGACAGCGGCGCCACCTTGTCCTCACACATCTGGCGGACGGCGGCCCGGAAGTCCTCCTGCTCCTCAGTGGTGATGAACATGGGTGACCCTCCGCGTGGCTCGAGCGGGATCCAGGGGGGGATCGTAGCGAGGTGCCCAGGCGGCGCCCGAAGGCGCCGCTTACGATCACGGGGAAGATGACCGCCATCCCCGCCCCGCCGCACACCCGGTACGCCAAGAGTGGCGGGGTCAGCCTCGCCTACCAGGTCGTCGGCGAGGGTCCCATCGACCTCGTCTTCTGCCAGGGGTTCGTCTCCAACGTCGACTACTGGTGGGAGATGCCCGTCGCCGCCCGCCTGCTCCGCCGCCTGAGCTCGTTCTCCCGCCTGATCATCTGGGACAAGCGGGGGACGGGCCTCTCCGATCCCGTCGACCATGTCCCGAGCCTGGAGGAGCGGGTCGAGGACCTTGAGGCCGTGATGGCGGCGGCCGGCTCGGAGCGCGCCGCCATCTACGGGATCTCCGAGGGCGGCCCCATGAGCATGCAGTTCGCGGCGGTGCATCCGGAGCGCACCACCGCCTTGATCCTCTACGGCTCCTTCCCCCGACTCACCGCCGCACCCGACTGGCCCTGGGGGATGAACCGATCCGATTTCGACGCCCTGCTGGCGGAAATCGACACCTCCTGGGGTGAGGGCGCCATGGCGGACGTGTTCGCCCCCAGCCAAAGCGGCGAGGAGCGCTTCCGGCGGGGCTGGGGACGATACCTCCGCGCCGGCGCCAGTCCGGCCATGGGCCGGGCGCTGTTCGAAGCCCTCAGCGAGATGGACTGCCGGGACATCCTCCCCGCCATCCGGGTACCGACGCTCGTCCTGCACCGCACGGGAGACCGGGTCAGCTCCATCGAGGCCGGCCGCTACCTGGCCACCCACATCCCGGGAGCCAAGCTCGTCGAGCTGGCGGGCGAAGACCACGCCTACACCGTCGGCGACGTCGACGCCATCATCGACGAGATCGAGGAGTTCCTGACCGGAGTCCGGCACGCCCCGGTCACGGACCGGGTGGTGACCACCGTGATGTTCACCGACATCGTCGCCTCCACCACGCGGTCGGCGGCCATGGGGGACGTCCGCTGGCGCGACCTCCTGGCCGAGCACGACTCCGCCGTGCGCCGGGAGCTGGAACGCTTCGGCGGTCTGGAGGTCAAGACCATGGGCGACGGGTTCCTCACCCACTTCCCCTCCCCCAGCCGTGCCATCGAGTGTGCCCTGGCCCTCCACGAGCGGCTGGGTGCTCTGGGACTCGAGGGGCGGGTGGCGATCCACACGGGGGAGTGCGACCGGCTGGGTTCAGATCTCGTGGGTATGGCCGTGGCCGTGGCCGCCCGGCTGCTGACCCTGGCCGGGCCCGGAGAGGTGCTCGTGTCCGGCACCGTCCAGGGATCGGTGGTGGGCCAGCCCTTCACCTTCACGCACCGCGGCGTCCACCAGCTGAAGGGTGTGCCGGGGGAATGGAGCGTCTTCGCCGCTTCCCGGTGACGTCGTGGACCGGCGCTCCAACCGGTGCCCGCCGCGGTAGGAATACGGCGTGCTCCGCCGCCTTCGGCTGCCCGCCCTCGTTCTCATCGCCGTCTTCGGGGTCGTCCAGCTGATTCCCTACGGCCGGGACCACACCAATCCGCCGGTGGTGACGGACGCCTCCTGGCCGTCCGCCTCCGCCCGCCGCCTGGCTGTCGCCGCCTGTTACGACTGTCACAGCCACGAGACCCGCTGGCCGCCCTACAGCCGGGTGGCGCCCACCTCCTGGCTCGTCACCCGCGACGTGGAGGCGGGCCGCGACGAGCTCAACTTCTCCCGCTGGGACGACGACGGGGACGAGGCCGACAAGGGCGCCGAGGCGGTCGAGGACGGCACCATGCCGCCCCGGCGTTACCAGCTGGCCCATCCCGACGCCCGCCTCTCCGCCGCCGAGCGACAGGCCCTGATCGCCGCCCTGACGGCCATGGACGAGGGGGGCGGCGGCGGGGACGGGAACGACCGCCGTGGGCCCAACCAGGGCCGTCAGTAGGACTTGGGCAGCCCCAGGGAGTGCTGGGCCACGAAGTTGAGCACCATCTCCCGGCTGACGGGGGCGGTGCGGAACAGGCGGGCGATGCCCCACATGGTGGCCAGGCCGTACTCGGTGGCCATGCCGTTGCCGCCGTGGGTCTGGATGGCCTGGTCGAGGGCCTTGAGCGATGCTTCGGCGGAGGCGTACTTGGCCATGTTGGCGGCTTCGCCGGCGTCGCCGCCGGTGTCGTAGAGCCAGGCCGCCTTGGTGGTCATGAGCCGGGCCAGGTCGAGTTCGATCTTGGCGATGGCCAGCGGATGCGACACACCCTGGTGCGTGCCGATGGGCACACCCCACACCTGGCGCTCGACGGCGTAGGCCGAGGCCTTCTCCAGGGCGTAGCGGCCGATGCCGTTGCCCTGGGCGGCGCCCATGATCCGCTCCGGGTTGAGCCCGGCGAACACCTGGCGCAGGCCCTCGTGCTCGGCGCCCACCAGGCGATCGGCGGGAACGCGCACGTCGTCGAAGAACAGGGTGTACTGCTTCTCGGGGGCCACGATCTCGACGGGGATGACGGTGCGCTCGAGCCCGGGCGCGTCGGTGTCGACGATGAACAGCGACAGCTTGCCCCGCCCCGATGCCTCGTCCACGCCGGTGCGGGCCACCACCAGCATGGCCTCGGCCTCGTCGACCCCGGAGATGTAGTACTTCGTCCCCCGCAGCCGGTACTCGTCGCCGTCACGGGTGGCGACGGTCGAGATCCGGTGCGAGTTGGACCCGGCGTCGGGCTCGGTGATGGCGAAGGCGAAGATCGACGCGCCGGTGGCGAGACCGGGGAGCCAGCGGGCTTGCTGCTCGTCGGTGCCGAAGCGGGCGATGACCGTGCCGGCGATGGCGGGGGAGACGACCATGAGTAGGAGGGGGCTCCCGGCGGCGGCGAGCTCCTCCTCGACGATGGCCAGCGGATGCGACACACCCTGGTGCGTGCCGATGGGCACACCCCACACCTGGCGCTCGACGGCGTAGGCC
>JBIOYN010000388.1:0-7339 GCA_044870155.1 Acidimicrobiia bacterium
ATGGGCTACACGGTCAAGGTGGACCCGGAGGTGTGCATCTCGACGGGCAACTGCGTGCGGTCGGCGCCCACCGGCTTCGCCTTCACCGATGACGACGTCTCCGAGCCCCAGCCGGGGGCGGCCGAGCTGGCGGACGAGAAGCTGGTGCAGGTGGCGCGGGGGTGTCCCGTGGGGGCGATCCACCTCTTCTCCGAGGACGGCGAAGAGGTCGATCCCTGGGGCTGACGACCAGCGTCCTCAGTAACCCCTAAGTGGTAGATAAATCCTGATTTGTACCCTTTGTGCCACATTGCACCGAGTGACACTTGTGTCTAGAATGCGCCTCGCCTGGGAAGCGCATTTCGGGCTCGGGGACCCCCTCGCCCACTCACATCTGCTGGGTGCCTTCGAGGCGTCGCACCACTGGGGAACAAGGGAGGACAAGTGCGGAGATTGACCGCTGTCGTCGCGGCCGGAGTCCTGTTCGGCGGGGTCCTGGTGGGCTCGCCGGCGGCATGGGCCCATCATTCGGGCGACCTCGACGACTTCAAGCTGACCGGAGAGTTCACCGACTTCGACTACGACGACAACGGCAAGGACGGGCCGAGCAAGGGTGACGTCGTCACCTTCGCCATGGACCTGACCGACGAGGACGGCGACGAGGCCGGCGACGGCGACGGGACCTGCGAGCTGACCAAGGTCGACCGAGAGGCCCGCGAGTTCACCGCCGACTGCGAGTCGGTGTTCCACCTTGACGCCGGCGACCTCGAGATGTCGGGTGAGGTCACCGACGAGGACTTCCGCAACGGGGAGGTCACCCAGGACATCGACGGGGGCACCGACGACTACGACGAGGCCTCCGGCACAGTGACCTTCACCAAGGCCGACGACGACGGGGACGGCCACCACCACGCCAGCAGCGCGGGCGGCCGTCACGGCGGCCACGGCCACGGCGGCCACGGCCACCACAAGGTGGACATCGACGTCGACTTCGACTGACAACTGACCGCCACTGCGAGCCCGCCGGCCCCCGTGTCCTGCCTCTCCGAGGGCATGGGGGCCGGCGCTTTTGGGAATTCCTTCACCACGGAGGTGAGGACGATGCCCGGTGGCAACCGACCCAGCGTCAAGAACGAGAAGCAGTATGAAGCCCTGAAGGACAAGGGCATGTCCAAGGAGCGGGCGGCGAAGATCGCCAACTCGCCCAACGCTTCGTCCAAGGGCGGGAAGAAGTCGGGTTCCGGCTCGAGCTCCAAACAGGGCGGCACCACGGCCCAGAAGAAGGCCGCCGGCCGCAAGGGTGGCAAGGCCACGGCGGCCAAGAACTCCTGAGCTAGCGGCGTTCCTGACCGGCACCCCTCGCCCGTCAGACACGCCGGATGACGGGCTAGCCGCCCACTTCCTTCATCATCAGCTTCCAGGCCTCGCCGGCCTCCTCCACCGAGCCCTCGTCCTCGATGGTGGAGACGTCGCCCACGTCCTTGCCCAGGACCACGGCCTTGAACACGCGGCGCATGATCTTCCCCGAGCGGGTCTTGGGCAGCATGGACACGAAGTTGCAGTCGGCGATGACGGCCACCGGGCCGAGCTCGTTGCGCACGGTTGCCAGCAGCTCCTTCTTCAGCTCCTCGGACTGCTCGTGGCCGGCGCGCAGCACCACGAAGGCGGAGATGACCTCGCCCCGCAGCTCGTCGGGGCGGCCGGTGACGCCGGCCTCGGCCACCGCCGGGTGGCGCAGGAAAGCCGTCTCCACCTCCACGGTGCCGATACGGTGGCCGGCGATCTTGATGATCTCGTCGGCCCGGCCCGAGAACCAGAAGTAGCCGTCCTCGTCGACCTGGGCGGCGTCGCCCGTGTAGTAGACGTCGGGCCGGCTCGGCACCTTGGACCAGTAGTCCCGGGCGTAGCGTTCGGGGTCGCCCCAGATGGTGGGGGTCAGGCTGGGGAAGGGCTGCTTGATGATGACGATGCCCTTCTCCCCGGTCTCCACCGGGCTGCCGTCCTGGTCGATGATCTCCACGTCCCAGCCGGGCATGGGCAGGCCCGCCGAGCCCGGCTTGATGGGCAGGATGCCCAGCCCGTAGGGGTTGGCGAACACCGGCCCGCCAGTCTCCGTCTGCCACATGTGGTCGATGACGGGGATGCGGTCACCCAGCACCTTGCGCTGCAACCACTCCCACGCCGGCGGGTTCAGCGTCTCGCCGGCGCATACCACCCGGGTCAGGGTGGTGAGGTCGAACCCCGCCGCCACCTCCTCGCCGTAGCGCATCATGAGGCGCACGGCCGTGGGCGAGGTGAACATGCCCGTCACCATGTTGTCCTCGATGATCCGGTAGAAGGTCTCGGGGCCGGGATGGTCGATGGACCCCTCGAAGGCGATGGTGGTCGCCCCCACCAGCAGCGGGGCGTAGACGATGTAGCTGTGGCCCACGATCCACCCGATGTCCGACGTGGACCACCACACGTCGTCGGGGCGGATGTCCATGACCCAGCGCCCGGTGGAGTTGATCCCCACCTGGTAGCCGCCGTGCACGTGGACGGCCAGCTTGGGGGCGGCCGTCGTCCCCGACGTGGCCAGAATGAACGCCGGCTCGTTGGCCTCCATCTCCACGTGGGAGCCGTCGTGACCCTCGCCGCCGGCTACGAACTCCTCCCAGGTGATGTCGCGGCCCTCGGTCATGGCGCAGCCACCCGGGGCCCGGCTGAGCACCACCACCCGCTCCACGGAGTCGTCCGACTCGGTGAGGGCCTTGTCCACGATCTCCTTGAGGTTGACGGCCTTGCCCTTGCGATAGGTGATGTCACCGGCGAAGACCGCCTTGGAGCCGGACATGCGGATGCGCTCGCCCAGGGCGCCGGCGCCGAAGCCGGCGAAGACCACCGAGTGGATGGCTCCGATGCGCACGACGGCGAGCATGAGCATGATGGCTTCGGGCATGGTCGGCATGTACACCGTGACCCGGTCGCCCTTCTCGATCCCCAGGCCCCGCAGGGCGCGCGCCAGGCGCTCCACCTCGCGCTGGAGCTGGCCGTAGGTGTAGACCCGGCGCTCGCCGAGCTCGTTCACCCCGATGAGGGCGGCGTGGCCGCCCCGGCCGGCGGCCACGTGGTGGTCGACGCAGTTCCAGGCCAGGTTGGTCTGGGCGCCTTCGAACCACTTGAACGTGGGCGGCGTCCACTCGAAGACCCGGTCCCAGGGCCGGAACCAGGGGAGCTGGGCCGCCTCCTTGGCCCAGAACCCCTCAGGGTCCTCCTTGGCGTCGGCCTGCATGCGGCGGATCATCGGGTGCACGACATCCATGGCTGTGTCCCCCTTGAGCCAGAACCCGAGCGCTTTCGAAGAAGTTACCGGTTGGTGCCGGGGCTACAGGAAGGCGGGGCGGCGGGGCGTGTCACTGGCCATCAGGGGCGCCGCCCCGGCCGGCGACGGGCCCCGGTCTGCCGGCAGGCCGGGCGCCATCCCGGGGCTCACCAGCTTCGACACCTGTCCCGCCAATGTCGCTCCCGGGCTGGAATCGCCGTCGGCGTTGGCCGCCCCGGGATCGTTGACCGAGCGGCCCAGGTCGGGGAAGGGCTGGAGGGCCTCGGAGAAGTCGCTCTCGGTGCCGATGCGGACCACCCGGGCCATCGACGGGATGGGGCCCCGCCGGGTCTGGAGGTTGAGGAACAGGTAGTAGTAGCCGGGCGGGGCGATGGCGCCGTTGGGTGGCGCCTTCACGGCCAGGCGCCCGGAGCGGCGGGTGTAGTCCAGGCGGATGGTCCGCTGGTCGGAGTCGATGATGTGCTCGGGCGAGCCCAGGCGGACGAGCACCACCGAGTCGGTGGCCAGGGCCTGGCGGGTCTCGAGCTCGAAGGTCTCGCCCCAGCGGATCCCGGCCTGGACGTGGCGGATGATCGGCCGCTCCCCCCGGAAGAGGTAGTGGGGGGAGAAGATCTCGAAGCTGGGATCGCGCTCGTTGTTGGGGAAGGGCCCGCCGAGGTCGCGGCCCCGGGCTGGCGAGGCGGGCGGGGCGTGGCCGCCGAGGAGCACCCGGCCGTCGGGGAGGAGGACGGCGGCGTGGTGGTAGGTGCGGTCCCGGCTGATGCGGGCCATGCCGTACCAGGACTCGGTGCGGAGGTCGAAGAGCTCGACCGTGCGCACCGGCAGCCCCGTGCCGGGGACGGTGGTGTCGCTGGTGGTGGCCCCGCCCACGGCCAGCACGGTGCCGTCGGGCAGCCCCACGGCCGACGGGTTCCAGCGGCTCTCGAGCATGTTGAAGCGGGTCAGCTTCTCGCTGAACTTCCCATTGGCGTCGACCCGCAGCAACGTCGACAGGGGCACGCCGGCGTCGCTACCCGGCGGCGGCCCCAGCGCGCCTCCGAAGGTGAGGACCGTGGCCCGGTCATACGGCGGATCGAGCGGCAGCAGGACGGACGCCGCCCCGTCGCGGTTGCCGAGCAGGTGGGGCCCGCGCACCTCCCAGGTGGAGGTCTTGGGGTCGTAGAGCTGGAGCATCCCGTAGAGGGCTTCGTCGGCGGCGGCGCCGAACGGCGCCCAGCTCTGGCCGGCGGCCGGGTACAGGACCTTGCCGTCGGGGAGCAGGTGCAGGCGGGGCGACAGCGGCAGCGACGTCTCCGAGCCCGGCCCGCCGTAGTTCTCGGTGAACTGACCGGTGGCGGGGTCGAAGGTCTCGGTGCGGCGCACGTGGGAGGCCTGGGTGTTCTTGATCCGCTTGGTGGCTCCCCCCACCACCAGCACCTTGCCGTCGGGCAGGGTGACGGAGCCGGGATACCAGCGGTGGTACTTCATGTCGCCGGTGGGGGAGAACGTGGAGGTGAGGGGATCGAAGATGCGGGCCGACCGCAGCCCCTCCACCTCGGGCAGGCCGGCGGCGGGCGTGTCGTTGCCGGCGGCCACGCCGGGCTCGTTGTACCAGTCGCCGCCCCCCATGATGAGCAGTCGGCCGTCGCCCAGGGAGGCGATGTCGCCGCAGAACATGTCGCCGTCGTTGGCCTCGGGGTCGTCAGGGGCGGCCGTGGGCGCCATCTCCGGGCCGCCGGCCGTCCCCCAGGTGCTGCCCACCAGCCCGTCACCGGGGCGGCCGGGGACCCCGGCCAGGCCGGCGACAGCGGCGCCGGGGTTGCCGCCGGTGACGCCGGCGCCGGTATCAGGGTTGGCGGCGCCGCCCGTCGGCCTGGTGGGCGTGGTCCACTGCGGGGTCCCGGTGCGCAGGTCCAGCAACCGGGAGGGGCTGTCCCGCATGTCGCCCGAACTCGGGCCGGGGGCGGCGTTCTCCTGGCCTTCCAGGCCCGAGTAGTAGAACACGCGCCCGTCGGGCAGCATCCCCATGGCCTGAGCCACGGGCTTGCACTCCAGGCGGCCGCCATCGGCCTCCCAGCACGTCGGCGTGTCCAGGCCGCCCTCCTCGAAGGGCAGGCTCCAGCGGCCGGTGAACTCGGCCGGACCCACCGTGACCTGCGCCGAGGCGGCCGTCATCCCCGAGACGAGGACGATGCCGGCCAGGGCCACCCACCCGCGGCGTCGGACGACGGTGTGGGCAAGACCCTGTCGCGGCATGCAGACCCCCTCCGACGCCCCAGGAAAGTGACCCGTAAATTACCCGACCAGTGAGACGGAGCAACAGCGCTCTCCGGGCGGCGGGAGCGGCCGCCCTGTTCCTCGTCGTCACGGCCGCCGTCCTCAGCAACTTCGCCGTCTTCTCCTACTGGTGGTTCGCCACCGTGCCGGTCCTCCTGTGGCTGACCTACCTGGTCTTCCATGCCGTCCGGCGGGGCGGCCCGGACCGGTTGGTCCTCGCCGGCGTCGGCCTGTCGGCGGCGGTGGTGGTGGGATCGGTCCTCTACATCCAGCTCGAGGGCAACCCCTCCACCACCCAGCCCCGGGACGAGGAGCTGGTGGCGGTGGTCGAGCGGACGTGGGCGGGGGCCTCGGCCTCGATCTCGACGACATGGACCTCGGGCCGTACTTCTACGAGGACCGCGGGGACTCGCCCCGGTGCCGGCACCTGCCCGAGGGAGAGCGGTGGGAGTCGACCCGCAGCGGGAACGGTCCGGTCGGCCACGCCCTCCGCCTCGAAGACCGGGCCCGGTCACGCCTGTCCGGCTGGACCGTCGAGCGGTTCGAGGGGACGGGGGCCGCACCCGAGGTTCTTCTGTGGGCGCACCGCCGGGACGTGGTCATCGAGATCGTCCTCAGTGACGAGGAGGTCAACCTCACAGCCTCGGCGGGTCCGTGCGCCGTCGCCTCCAACCGGATCGAGGACGCGTCGTTCTACCGGCGGGCAGAACGGTGAATGCGTTGTGCTCCGCCGGCGTCAGGCCGTCTCGTCGAAGTCGCCGGCGCTGTGCCGTAGGCGGCGCAGGAGCCTGGTCAGCTGTTCCAGTTCCTTGGCCGAGAGGCCGTCCATGGCGAAGGAGACGGCGGTCACGGCCCGGGTGGCCTCGTCCACCACCACCCGGCCCTGGTCGGTGATCTCGGCCAGGGTGGTGCGCCGGTCGGTGGCGTGGGGCACCCGGCGCACGAAGCCCGATCCTTCCAGGCGGTCGATGATGTTGGTGACCGACGTGGGGTGGATCATGAGCCGCTCGCCCATCTTCCCCAGCGGCAGCGAGCCCTTGCGGGAGAACTGGAGGAGGACGAGGGCCTCATAGCGGGCGAAGGTGAGGTCGAAGGGAGCCACCGCCTCGTCCACCGCCGCCAGCACGATCTGCGCCACCCGCATGACCGAGGTGGCGGCGGCCATGGCGTCGCCCTGCTCCCAGCGGCCCTCCCAGTGGCGGCGGGCCTCGGCGATGGGGTCAAAAGGGAGCTTGCGCTTGCCGGCCATAGCTTCAGGGTACCTCTTCAGGGTGGAAAATCCTAGGTAGACAGATAGTAGGACGTCCAAGTATTATGGCGAGGCGACCGTCCCCGACGCGGAAAGGCTGGACCTTCCATGGCTCCCCGGAACGACCTCCACGTTCCCGTCCACCCGGTGCGGATCGTCACCGCCGCCAGCCTGTTCGACGGCCATGACGCGTCCATCAACATCATGCGCCGCATCCTCCAGTCCCAGGGCGCGGAGGTCATCCACCTGGGCCACAACCGCTCGGTCGACGAGGTCCTCACCGCCTGCCTGCAGGAGGACGTCTCGGGGGTGGCGGTGTCGTCCTACCAGGGCGGCCACATGGAGTACTTCCGCTACCTGGTCGACGAGCTCGGGGCCCGGGGCGCCGGCCACGTCAAGGTGTACGGCGGCGGGGGCGGCACCATCGTGGCCCGGGAGATCAAGGAGCTGGAGGACTCCGGGGTCCAGCGCATCTTCTCCCCCGAGGACGGCCAGCGACTGGGCCTGGCCGGGATGATCAACACCATCGTGGC
>JBIOYN010000389.1:0-19202 GCA_044870155.1 Acidimicrobiia bacterium
GGCCGCCTCGGTCGAGGGCCAGGGGGGCCTGTCCGCCTCCCGCCCCGTCCTCATCGACCGCTTCCTGGAGGACGCCACCGAGGTCGACGTGGACGCCGTGCGCGACGCCGCCGGCGAGGTGCTCATCGGCGGGGTCATGGAGCACATCGAGGAGGCCGGGGTGCACTCGGGCGACTCGGCGTGCGCCATCCCCCCGCCCACCCTGATGGGCGACGTGGTGGCCACCATCGAGGACCACACCCGGCGCCTGGCCGGCGCCCTGTCGGTGGTCGGCCTGCTCAACGTCCAGTACGCGGTGAAGGACGGCGTCGTGCACGTGCTGGAGGCCAACCCCCGGGCCAGCCGCACCGTGCCCTTCGTGTCCAAGGCCATCGCCGTCCCCCTGGCCAAGGTGGCCGCCCGGGTCATGGTGGGCGCCACCCTGGACGACCTGCGGGCCGAGGGGCTGCTCCCCACCGGCGACCTCCGCAGCCACGGGGGCCACGTGGCCGTGAAGGAGGCCGCCCTGCCCTTCGACCGCTTCGGCACCGACACGCTCCTCGGGCCCGAGATGCGCTCCACCGGCGAGGTCATGGGCATCGACCGGACCTTCGGCCTGGCCTTCGCCAAGAGCCAGATGGCGGTGGGGAACCGGCTCCCCGACCGGGGGACCGTGTTCCTGTCCCTGGCCGACCGGGACAAGGCCACCGGCCTCGTCGCCGCCCGGCGCTTCGCCGATCTCGGCTTCGCCCTGGTGGCCACCTCGGGCACGGCGGCCGCCTGCGAGGCCGACGGGATCCCCGTCTCCGCCGTGGTGGCCAAGCGCGGCGAGGAACCCGGGTCCCCGGGTGTCCCCGAGTTCATCGGGATCGACGCCGTCGACCTCATCGCCTCGGGGAAGGTCGACCTGGTGGTGAACACCCCGCGGGGCCGGGGGCCGCGCGCCGACGGGGAGCACATCCGGCGGGCGGCCAGCACCCACGGCGTGCCGTGCATGACGACGGTGGCCGCCGCCCTGGCCGCCGCCGCCGGCATCGCCGAGTGGCGCTCCTCCGAGCACCGGGTCCGCTCCCTGCAGGAGTACCACGCCGACGACCAACTGCGACTGGTGCTGTGAGGCGAGGCCGGCCCGACCTCACCACCACGCTGGGGCCCCTGGTCCTACCCAACCCGATCGTGGCCGCGTCGGGGACTTACGGACACTCCGACGAGGTGGCCCGGCTGGGGGACCCGTCGGCCATCGGGGCGGTGACGGCCAAGTCGCTGTCTCCGTTTCCGTGGGAGGGCAACCCGGCGCCGCGCGTCGTCGAAGCCACTGCCGGGATGCTCAACTCGGTCGGTCTGCAGAACCCGGGCGTCGATGCCTGGGTGGAGCACGACCTCCCCCCGCTGCTGGCCCGGGGGGCCCGGGTGATCGCCTCCATCTGGGGCCGCACGGTGGACGATTTCGCCAAGGCCGCCGCCGCCCTGGCACCGGCCGCCGACCGGCTGGTGGCCCTGGAGGTGAACGTCTCCTGTCCCAACCTCGAGGACCGGGGGCACATGTTCGCCCACGACGTCGGCGCCACCACGGCCGCCGTCGGTGCCGCCGTGGCCGAGGTCGGGGCCCTGCCCGTGTTCGCCAAGCTGTCCCCCAACGTGACCGATCTGCGGCCCATCGCCGCCGCCGCTGTCGACGCCGGCGCCACCGGTCTCACCCTGGTCAACACGCTCCTCGGCCTGGCCATCGACGCCGAACAGCGCCGGCCCCGACTGGGCGCCGGCGGCGGGGGCCTGTCCGGCCCGGCCATCAAGCCGGTCGCCCTGCGGGCGGTGTGGGAGATGGCCCGGGCCCTGCCCGGAGTACCCATCATCGGCACCGGGGGAGTGGCGTCCGGCGTGGATGCCGTCGAGATGCTGCTGGCCGGCGCCTCCGCCGTGGGGGTGGGAACGGCCACCTTCCACGACCCGAGGGCACCGGAGCGCATCGTGGCCGAGCTCATCCGGTGGTGCCGCCGCCACCGGGTCAAGCGGGTCTCCGATCTGGTGGGCTCACTCCAGCCATGAGAGAACGCCTGGCGCTGGCCCTCGACGTCGACGACCTCGACGCTGCCTGCCGCCTGGCCGCCCGGCTCGATCCCTGGTTCGGGATCGTGAAGGTTGGCCTCGAGCTCTTCGTCACCGCCGGCCCCGCCGCCGTCGAGTCCCTGGCCACCCCGGAGCGCCGGGTGTTCCTCGACCTCAAGCTCCACGACATTCCCAACACCGTGGCCCGGGCGGCCCGGGTGGCGGGGAGGCTCGGCGTCTCGTTCCTCACCCTCCACTGCGCCGGGGGGACGGACATGGTGCGGGCCGGAGTCGAGGCGCTGGCGGCGGGCGCGGCCGACGCCGGCCATCCTCCGCCGGTGGCGCTGGGCGTGACCGTGCTCACCAGCGAACCCGACGCCGCCGCCTTCCCCGCCCGGCTCGAAGTGGCGGCGGCCGCCGGCTGTGCCGGGGTGGTGTGCTCGGTGGCCGAGGTCGCCCGCGTGAAGGCGGCCGCCGATCTGCTGACCGTCGTCCCCGGCATCCGCCTTCCCGGTGGCGCCACCCACGACCAGGCCCGGGTCGGCTCACCGCTCGCCGCCCTCCAGGCGGGAGCCGACGTGCTCGTGGTGGGGCGGGCCGTGACCGCCGCGTCCGACCCGGAAGCGGCCGCCGCCGAAATCGCCGGTGTGGCCAGCGAAGCCTTGTAATACAAAGGGAAGAGAGCAAATCTCCCCTTTGTTCGGGTTGCCCGGTCAGGTCGCTTGCCTATACTGACCCAGTTCGTCGGGGCTCGGGTGGGTCGCCTTCCCGCCACGCACACCTCCCCGCCCGGGGCCCGAGAAAGGTTTCGACGCCTCCGGAGGTCCCAAGGTCATGCCGCTTCCGCCGCAACTCGACCCCGCCCAGCGCCAGGCGGCACTCGAGAAGGCAGCTGCCGCCCGACGCCAGCGGGCGGAACTGAAGGAGAAGCTCAAGGCCGGCTCGCTGAGCCTCGGCGAGCTGATCGCCCAGGGCGAACGCGATGATGCGGTCGCCAAGTTGAAGGTCGTCACCGTCCTGGAATCGTTGCCCGGCGTCGGGAAGGTCAAGGCCCGCCGGATCATGGAGGATCTCGAGATCAGCGAGAACCGCCGGGTCCGGGGGCTGGGCACCCACCAGCGCAAGGCACTGCTCGATCACTTCGAGCGATGACCGTCAAGACATAGGCCGCTGGGCGTTCTGCTCGTCCTCTCCGGCCCCTCCGGGGTCGGCAAGGGAACCGTGGCGGATGCGCTCTGCCGTCGGGAACCGGGATTGTGGCTGTCTGTCTCGGCGACGACCCGTCCGCCGCGCCCCGGCGAGGTCGACGGGCGCGACTACGTGTTCCTCGATCCGGTCACGTTCGAGAAGTGGGACGAAACCGGTGAGTTCGTCGAGTCGGCCACCGTCTACGACCGTCGCTACGGCACGCCCAGGCGGGCCCTGGAGGAGCACCTGGCCGCCGGGGACGACGTGCTGCTCGAGATCGACATCCAGGGCGCCCTCGCCGTCCAGGCCGCCTTCCCCGAAGCGGTGCTCGTGTTTCTCCGGCCACCGAGCCGGGAGGTGCAGGGCCAGCGCCTGGAGGGTCGGGCGTCCGACGCCCCCTCCGAGATCGCCCGCCGGCTGGCCGAGGCCGCGGCCGAAGAGGCCATGGCCGCCCGCTTCGACCACGTCGTCGTGAACGACGAGTTGGAGACGGCCGTGGCCGAGGTCGCTGCTATCCTCGCTGGTCACAGGACCTGAGGAGACTTGCTTTGGAACGCCGCGCTTCGCTCATGTACCCGCTCCTGGAGAACCTCTCCAGCCAGGTCGACTCCAAGTTCACGCTGGTGTCCCTGGCCGCCAAGCGGGCCCGCCAGATCAACTCGTACTTCAACCAGCTCGGCGAGGGGCTGGGGACGATCGTGCCCCCCCAGGTGACGTCGCTGTCGCGCAAGCCGCTGTCCATCTCCCTGGAGGAGATCGAGGCGGGCAAGATCGTCTACGAGCGCCCCGAGGACGTCGAGCGCTCGATCAAGTAGGCGTTCCCCTGGGCGCGCTCGCCGGCCGGCGCATCGTCCTCGGGGTCTCGGGCGGGATCGCCGCCTACAAAGCCGTTGAGGTGTGCCGGCGCCTGGTCGACGCTGGCGCCCATGTGGCCCCCGTGCTCACTGAGGACGCCACCCGTTTCGTGGGCCCGCTGACGTTCTCGGCCCTGGCCTCCGAGCCGGCCCGGACGTCCCTCGTCGACGGCCCGGAGGCCATCCCCCACACCCGGCTCGGGCAGACGGCCGACCTGGTGCTGGTGGCGCCGGCCACGGCCAAGCTCCTCGGAAAGTACGCCGCCGGAATCTCCGACGACCTCCTCACCGCCACCCTCCTCGCCACCCGGGCACCCGTGCTCCTGGCACCGGCCATGCACACCGAGATGTGGGAGCACCCCGCCGTCCAGGACAACCTGGCGCTGCTCCGGCGCCGGGGGGTGATCGTGGTCGATCCCGAGTCCGGGCGCCTGGCCGGGGGCGACGTGGGGGAGGGCCGCCTGGCCGACCCGGCCCGGATCGTGGCCGCCGCCGAAGCGGTCCTGTCGCCGGGAGACCTCCCCGGGGCTCGGGGTGTCCCCGACCTCGCAGGTCTGCGCGTCCTCGTCACCGCCGGCGGGACCAGGGAGCGCATCGACCCGGTCCGGTTCATCGGGAACCGGTCATCGGGGAAGATGGGCTACGCCCTGGCCGCGGTGGCCGCCCGCCGGGGGGCGTCCGTCTGCCTCGTCACCACCGTGCGCCGCCCCGTCCCCGACGGCGACGTGGACGAGGTCCGGGTGGAATCGGCGGCGGAGATGGCCGAGGCCGTCACCGCCCGCTTCGGCCGCGTCGACGTGGTGGTCATGGCCGCCGCCGTGGCCGACTTCCGGCCCAAGGAAGTGGCCCCCTCGAAGCTGAAGAAGGCGGGGGGCCCGCCCGAGATCATCCTCGAGCCCACACCCGACATCCTGGCCACCCTGGGATCGGCCAAGACGGACCAGTTCCTCGTAGGATTCGCCGCCGAGACGGAGCAGCTGGTGGAGCAGGCCACGGCCAAGATGACGGCCAAGCGGGTCGACCTCATGGTGGCCAACGACGTGTCAGCCGCCGACTCGGGGTTCGAGGTCGACACCAACCGGGCCGTGCTCATCACCCCCGCCGGCGAGAAGACGGAGCTGCCCAACATGACCAAGATCGAGTTGGCCGAGGCCATCTGGGACCGTGTGAGGGAGGCGAGGCCGTGAGCCACCGCTGGAAGTTCACCTCGGAATCGGTGACCGAGGGTCACCCCGACAAGATGGCCGACCAGGTCTCCGACGCCATCCTCGACGCCATCCTGGCCAAGGATCCCTACGGCCGGGTGGCGTGCGAGACGCTGCTCACCACCGGGCTGGCGGTGGTGGCCGGTGAGATCACCACCACGGCTTACGTGGAGATCCCCAAGATCGCCCGGGAGACCATCAAGTCGGTGGGCTATGACCGGGAGTCGTACGGCTTCGACGGCAACACCTGCGGGGTGGTCGTCTCCATCGACGAGCAGTCGCCCGACATCGCCCAGGGCGTCGACGCCGCCCTGGAGCGGCGCGGTGGTGGCGGCGACCCGCTCGACCTCGTCGGCGCCGGTGACCAGGGGATGATGTTCGGCTACGCCTGCGACGAGACGGCCGACCTCATGCCCATGCCCATCTGGCTGGCGCACCGTCTGGCCCACCGGCTGGCCGAGGTGCGCAAGGCCGGGGTCATGCCCTACCTGCGCCCCGACGGCAAGACCCAGGTCACCATCGAGTACGAGGACGGCCGGCCCATCCGGCTCGACACCGTCCTCATCTCCACCCAGCACCAGCCCGGCATCGACATCGACACCCTGCTGGCCCCCGACCTGCGGGAGTACGTGATCCGCCCCCTCCTCCCGCCCGCCTTCGTGGACGACAACTACCAGCTGCTGTGCAACCCGACGGGCACCTTCGAGCTGGGCGGGCCCCATGCCGACACCGGCCTCACGGGACGCAAGATCATCGTCGACACCTATGGCGGCATGGCCCGCCACGGCGGCGGCGCCTTCTCGGGCAAGGACCCCACCAAGGTCGACCGCTCGGCCGCCTATGCCACCCGCCAGGTGGCCAAGGCCGTGGTGGCCGCCGGGATCGCCCGCCGGTGCGAGGTCCAGGTGGCCTACGCCATCGGCAAGGCGCGCCCCGTGTCCGTCCTGGTGGAGACGTTCGGCACGGCCGAGATGGACCCGATGCAGCTGCCGTCGCTCATCCAGGAGATCTTCGACCTCCGCCCGGCGGCCATCATCGAGCGCCTCAATCTGCGCCGGCCCATCTACCGCAAGACCGCGGCCTACGGTCACTTCGGCCGGACGGACAAGGAGTTCACCTGGGAGCAGGCCGACGATCTGGCCGACACGCTCCGCCGCGCCGTGTCATGACGGTCCCGGCGGTACTGCCGGCTCCGTAGTGTCCCCGCCCCGGGTGTGCCGGGTGGTGGTTGACGTGCTCGCCGTGGAGCGGCTCTTCGACTACCTGGTGCCCGAGGCGTTGGCGCCGGTCGTATCGGTGGGGACCGTCGTCCGGGTCGGGCTGTCCGGGCGGCGGGTGCGGGCCTGGGTGGTGGCCGACGACGTGGTGCCCGAAGCGCCGCCTGAGCGTCTCCGGCCCCTGCTGAGCGTGGTGTCGGCCGGGCCTCCACCGGAGGTCGTCGATCTCACGGCCTGGGCCGCCTGGCGCTTCGCCGGGCCGCGCCTTCCACTCCTGCGCTCGGCTTCACCTCCCGCCGTGATCCCCCCCGGGCCTCCCGCCCCGGGCCGGTTCGCCCCGCCTGCCGGCGTTCCCGGGCCGGAGGACGACGAGGCGTCCGCCCTGGCCGAGGAGGTGTCCGGGGCCCCGGTGGCCGTCATCCGCTGGCCGCCGGCCACCGACGCCTTCCCGCTGGTGAGCGCGCTGGTGCCCGCCTCGGGCCGCGGTTCGACCCTGGTCATCCACCCTGACCCCCGGGTGGCGGCGGCGCTGGCCCGCCGCCTGCAGGCCGCCGGCCGGCTGGTGGTGCACTACGGCGCCATGGGGAGGCCGGCAGAGCGGGCCCGGGCCTGGGACCGGAGCCGGCGGGGCTCGTGCGTGGTGGTGGGCGGGCGGGCCGCCGTCCTGGCGCCGGTGCCCGACCTCGCCGCCGTGGTGGTGCTCGACGACGGTGCCGAAGCGCTGAAGGAAGAGCGGTCGCCGGCCTGGCACGTCCGCGACGTGGCGGTGGAGCGGGCCCGGCGGAGCGGCGCCCGGGTCGTCGTGGTCTCGCCCGCCCCGCCGCTGGAGGCGATGTCCTCGGCGCCCGTGGTCATCCCGTCCCGGGCCACCGAGCGTGCCGGCTGGCCCGTCCTCGAGGTCGTCGACCGACGCCGTGAGGCCCCCGGTCTCGGCCTGTTCTCGTCCCGCCTGGTGGATGCCCTCCGCCAGGGAGCGGAGGCGGGGAGTCCCGTGGTCTGCGTCCTGAACCGCCGGGGGCGGGCCCGGCTCCTGGCCTGTGACGCCTGCGCCGAGCTGGCCCGCTGCGAACGGTGCCAGGCGGCGCTGGCCGAGGCCGACGACGGCACCCTGGCGTGCGGGGCCTGCGGGCACGCCCGGCCCAAGGTGTGTGCCCGCTGCGGCGGGAGCCGGATGCGGACGTTGCGCTCCGGGGTGACCCGGGTGCGGGAGGAGCTGGCCGCCCTCCTCCCGGGCGTCACCGTGGCCATGGTCGACGCCGCCACTGGTACTTCGGGAACATCTCCGACCCCGGGCGAGGTGGCCCCGGCGCCGGTGGTGATCGGCACCGAGGCGGTCCTGCACCGCATCGACGACGCCGGGCTGGTGGCCTTCCTCGACTTCGACCAGGAGCTGCTGGCGCCCCGCTTCCGGGCCGGGGAACTGGCGCTGTGGCTCCTGGTGCGAGCCGCCCGGCTGGTCGGCCCCCGCAAGTGGGGAGCGGGTGGGGACCGCTTCTCCGGGGACACCCCGAGCCCCGGGCGGATCCTCGTCCAGACCCGGCTGCCCCGTCACGAGGTGCTGGAGGCCGCCGTCCGCGGCGACCCCGGTGTGCTGGCCGCGGCCGAGGCACCCCGGCGCCGGATGCTCAACCTCCCGCCCTACTCCGCCCTGGCTGCGCTCACGGGCGACGCCCCGGCCCTGGCCGTGGCCGCCGGCGAGCTGGCCCTGGCCGGCGTCGAGGCCTCAGCGTGGTCCCCGGGAGGGTCGTCCGGGTTGCTGGTGCGGGCCGCCACCCATCAGCGGCTGGGCGACGCCCTGGCCCGGGCCCTGGCCGCCGCTCGGCCGTCGGGCCGGATCCGCGCCGAAGTCGACCCCCTCCGGGTCTGAGGACCAGGGCGCTGCAGTAGTCTCCGCCGCCAAATGGCCACCTTCCCCATCCGCACCTTCGGCAATCCCGTGCTCAAGCAACGCTGTGCGGAGATCACCGAGATCGACGGGGCGGTGGCCCGTCTGGCCGACGACATGCTGGAGACGATGTACAAGGCGCCGGGCGTGGGCCTGGCCGCCAACCAGGTCGGTATCCAGCGCCGGATCTTCGTCTACGACATCGGTGAGGGGCCCTTCACGGTGATCAACCCGACCATCGTGGAGGCGTCGGGGGAGTGGGACTACGACGAGGGGTGCCTGTCGGTGCCCGGCCTGTACTTCCCCATCCGGCGGGCCCAGCGGGTCACGCTCTCGGGCCTGGACCTCGACGGGAACGAGTTCGTCCGGGAGGGCGAGGACCTCCTGGCCCGCGTCTTCCTCCACGAGACCGACCATCTCGACGGGTTCCTGCTGCTCGACCGCCTCAGCTCCGACATCCGCAAAGAGGCCATGCGGGTGCTGCGGGAGGAGCCGCCGTCCGGTGGCCCGTCGCGGCGGATCCCCCCGCCGCCCCCGGGGACGGAGTAGCGGCAGTTGATGCGCAGGTCCTGATGCGCATCGTCTTCCTCGGAAGCCCGGCCGACGCGCTCCCCTCCCTCCAGGGCCTGCACGACGCCGGCCATGACGTCGCCCTCGTCGTCACACAGCCCGACCGCCGCCGGGGCCGGGGCGGGGGCACGGAGCCCAGCCCCGTCAAGGCCCTGGCCACCGACCTCGGTCTCCCCGTCGTCACCCCCAACCGGTGCCTCGAGGCCCTCGACCACATCGCCGGCAGCGGGGCCACACTGGGCGTGGTGGTGGCCTTCGGCCAGCTGATCCCCCAGGTCGTCCTCGACGCCTTGCCCCTGGGTTACGTGAACGTCCACTTCTCGCTGCTGCCCCGCTGGCGGGGGGCGGCGCCGGTGGAGCGGGCCGTGATGGCCGGCGACACCGAGACCGGAGTGTGCATCATGCGGCTCGAGGCCGGCCTCGACACCGGCCCCGTCTACTTCCTCGAGCGCGTGGCCATCGAGCCCACCGAGACGGCCGGGGAGCTGAAGGCGCGCCTGGTGCGCATCGGCACCGACCTGCTGGTCGCCCAGATCGAGGACATTCCCAAGACCGAGCCCACCCCTCAGGAGGGTGAGCCCACCTACGCCGCCAAGCTCACCACCGAGGAGTTCCGGCTCGACCTCGGGGCGCCCGCCACCGACCTCGCCCGCCTCGTCCGGGCCGGCAATCCCAGGCCCGGGGCGTGGACCACGGCCGGCGGCCGGCGGCTCAAGATCCTCCGGGTCCGGGAACAACCGGTGGCGGCGCCCGCCCCTTCGCCACCGGCGCCCGGGGAGCTGGTGGCACCGGCCACGGTGGCGACGGGCGACGGGCTCCTCGTCCTCGACGAGGTCCAGCCCGAGACCAGAGGAGTCATGACCGGCGCCGCCTGGGCGGCGGGCTTCCGCGGCACGCGCCTCGGTGACTAGGGGCGGCGCCCGCCCGGCCTCGGCCCGGGCGCTGGCGGTCGACGCCCTGGTGCGGATCGAGGCCGGCGCCTTCTCCAACCTGGTGCTCCCCGGCCTTCTGGCCGGCTCTGACCTCCCGGCCCGGGACCGGGCTCTGGCCACCGATCTCGTGTACGGCACGCTCCGCCATCAGGGCCAGACCGACCATCTCATCGCCCTGGTCGCCGACCGCCCGCTGCGGGACCTGGATCCGCCGGTGCGGGCGGCCCTGCGGCTCGGGGTCCATCAGCTGCTGAGCGGCGTTCCACCCCATGCCGCCGTGGGCGAGACGGTGGGGGCGCTCGCCGCCGGCCCCGGTGCCCGGGCCCGGCCCTACGTCAACGCCGTGCTCCGCCGGGTGGCGGACCTGGCCCCGGACTGGCCGTGGCCGGAAGGGAACGAACCCGCGGCACTGGCGGTGCGCACCTCCCATCCGGAGTGGTTGGTGGAGCTGCTGGTCCGTGACCTCGGTCACGGCGATGCCCTCGCCACCCTGGAGGCGGACAACGAGCCCCCGGCCGTGACCCTGCGGGCCAATCCGTTGCGCACCACACCCGAGGCGCTGGCCGCTGAGCTCGATGCCGCCGGCGTGCAGACGACTCCGGGGGTGCTCGTCCCCGGGGCACTGCTGGTGCGGGGGACCGGCGACCTGGCCCGCCTGGCCGCCGTGGCGGAAGGGCGGGCCACCCCCCAGGACCAGGCCAGCCAGGCGGTGGCCAGCGCCGTCGGAGCCCGGCCGGGCGAGGACGTCCTCGATCTCGCCGCCGCCCCCGGGGGCAAGGCCACCGCCCTGGCCGAGGCCATGGGCGACTCCGGACGCGTCCTGGCCCTCGACCTCCGCCCCGGCCGGGCCGGCCGGGTGGTGGAGGCGGCGCGGCGCCTCGGGCTCACGTCGGTCCACACCGTGGTGGCGGACGGCCGCGCCCCGCCCCTGCGTCCCGGTGGCTTCGACCGGGTGCTGCTCGACGCCCCATGCTCGGGACTGGGAGTGCTCCGGCGCCGGCCCGAGTCCCGGTGGCGTCTCTCAGCCGGCGACGTGGACCGGGTGGCTGTCCTCCAGCGCCAACTGCTGGCCGCCGGCGTCGGGGCGCTGCGTCCCGGCGGGCTGCTCGTCTACTCGGTGTGCACGCTCACAGCACGCGAAACCACCGGGATCGACGAGTGGGCGATGGCCGAGTTCCCGCACCTGGAGGCCGAGGAGTCCCCCGGAGGGCCCTGGAGTCAGCGGGGCCGCGGCGCCCTCCTGCTCCCCCCCGCCGCCGGTACCGACGGCATGTACCTCCTGCGCCTGCGGGCCACCAGGTGAAATCGCTCATCCCGCCACCGCCAGTTTCGGTTCCGGATACGTGTCGAGCACGGCCAGGGTCGAACGCTCGAAGGCGGTGATGGAGCGGGTGACGGCATCGACGACGCCGAGCGGATCCACCCCCACCGCCGTCTCCGCCGCCAGCACCAGGCCGTGGACCCCGTCGAGGAGGGTGTTGGCGATGTCGTTGACCTCCGCCACGGTCGCCCGGCGGTGCTCCACCATCGACTCGAGGAGGTTGGTGGCCACGTACACCGGGGTGTTGAACCGGTTGGCCTGGCGCACGATCGCCTTCTGATAGAAGGGGACCGACTCCAGCGGCACCTCCCGGGAGAGGTCGCCGCGGTCGATGAGCACGGCGTCGGCGCCGGCGAGGATCTCGTCCACGTGGGCCACGCCGGCCCGGCTCTCGACCTTGGCGATGACGGTGGCGCCGGCGGGGAGGAGGCTGCGCACCAGCGCCACGTCATCACCAGAGGCGGCAAAGGACAGGGCCACCTGATCGACACCGAGGGCGGCGCCGATCTCGATGGCGCGGCGGTCCTTCTCTGTGAGCGGGGGGAGGACCGGGGCGGGGTCGACGGTCACGGCCCGGTTGGAGCGGACGCTCCCCTCCCCGGCCACGATGGCGGTGGCGTCGCCGTCGCCGACCCGGCCGATGCGGAGCAGTGCGCCGTCGAAGTCGACCGACAGCATGCTGCCCGGCCGCAGCCATCCGAAGACGGACGCCGGGCGGAGGCTGATCACCTCTTCGGTACCCACCACCTTGTCGGCGGTGAGGTGCACGGGCCGGCCCGCCCGCAGCGTCACGTCGGGGGACATCAGCCCGCACCGCACCTGGGCACCCTCGGTATCGAGGCAGATGGGCACCGAGGCGTGGCGCCGCACCAGGCGGATGGTGTCCTCCAATGCCGAGAGGGCGGTGTGCGAGAGGTTGATCCGGAAGATGTCCACTCCCCGGCGCTCCAACCCCGTGATGATGTCGGGTCGCAGGGAGGCGGGCCCCAGGGTGCACAGCACCCGGATGCTCCGTCGGTGGCGCATGCGAGCCTCCGTGGTTGGTGTGCTCATTGGTATGTGGTTTATCAGAAGTGTAGAAAGCTAGCAACAGAAATCTCACTAGCTTCTACGAAGCACTTCGAACCCAGCTACATCACTGGCGCGCAATGGCGCGCTGCTAACGTGCGCCTCCATGGCCCTGGTGGCAAAGGTGCTGACCGTCTCGGACGGGGTGGTGGCGGGGACGCGTGACGACGTCTCCGGGCGGACCCTGGTCGAGCGCCTGGCCGCCGAGGGCTATGAGATCGCCGCCCATGAGGTCACGGCCGACGGTGTCGATTCCGTGGCCGACGCCCTCCGGCGCCTGACCGATGGCTTCGCCGGGCTGGTGGTGACCACCGGCGGGACGGGCTTCGGCCCCCGCGACCTGACCCCCGAGGGCACCCGGAAGATCATCGACCGCGAGGCGCCGGGTCTGGCCGAGGCCATGCGCCACCTCTCGTTGGGGGTCAACGTCCACGGCATGCTGTCCCGGAGCGTGTGCGGCGCCGTCGGCGCCACCCTGGTGTGCAACCTCCCCGGCTCGGCCAAAGGCGCCATCGAGTGCCTGGAGGCGGTGCTCCCGGCCCTCCCCCACGCCCTCGACCTCCTCGCCGGCGGCCGCCCCCACTAGCGGCTTCCGTTTCTGTGAGGTTTTTGCCAGCGATTGCTGGCAAAGACCTCACAAGTTCGGGCGCCGGCCCGGATCAGGCGATGCAGAACTCGTTCCCCTCGGGGTCGACCATCACGATCCAGTACTGGCCGTACTCCTCCACCGGGCCGACCTCGCCGGCACCCAGCGCCGTGAGCTCGCCGGCCCGGGTGGCCAGGGCCGCCCGCCGCTCTTCCATGGACGTCCCCGGCGCCACCACGTGGAGGTCGAGATGGACCCGGTTCTTCCCCGCCTTCCCCTCCGGGACCCGCAGGAACAGCAACCGGGGCCCGGCACCGTCGGGATCGACGACGGCGGAGATGGCGTCGCCGGCGTCCGGTGGCATTCCGATCTGCTCGCCGAACGCTTCCCAGGAATCGAACCCGGGTGGGGGTGGCTGGAGGACGTAGCCCAGCGCCTTCGCCCAGAACGACGCCAACCCCCTGGGGTCGGCGCAGTCGAACGTCACCTGGAACCTGGTCGCCATGGGACTCCACGGTAATGCGGCCATTATTCTTGACCTACCGGTCAAGAAGAGGACGGGCAGTTTGGATCTCATGGCCACAGCCCTCTCCCTGGGGGAGCGGGGACGGGTGACCGCCCCGCCCAACCCCTGGGTCGGCTGTGTCCTGGTGCGGGACGGGCAGGTGGTGGGCGCCGGCTTCCACCGGGCCCCGGGAGAGCCCCATGCCGAGGTCGTCGCCCTGGCCGAGGCGGGCGACCGGGCCCGGGGCGCCACGGCCTGGGTGACGCTCGAGCCGTGCAGCCACCAGGGCCGCACCCCGCCCTGCGTCGCGGCGCTGCTGGCCGCCGGGGTCGTAAGCGTGGTCGTCGCCCTCGAGGATCCCGACTCCCGGGTGGCGGGGCAGGGGATCGACCAGCTGCGGGCCGCCGGCGTCGATGTGGAGGTGGGCCCCGGCGCCGAGGCGGCCCGGCAGTCGCTGCGTCCCTACCTCCACCACCGCGCCACGGGGCGCCCGTTGTGCCTCCTCAAGGCGGCGGTGACGCTCGACGGGCGGACGGCGGCGGCTGACGGCTCCTCGCAGTGGATCACCGGCCCCGAGGCCCGCGTCGACACCCACCGCCTGCGGGCCGAGTCCCAGGCCGTCGTCGTGGGTGCGGGCACGGCGCTGGCCGACCGTCCGCTGCTCAACGTCCGCCACCTGGAGGACATCCCCCGCCAGCCGTTGCGGGTCCTGCTCGATGCCACCGGGCGGGTGCCCGCCGACGGGCCCCTCTTCGATCCCGCCCTGGCGGCCACGCTCGTCCTCACCACGCCGGCCGCACCCGAGGACGCGGTCAAGGCCTGGCTCGACACCGGGGCCGACGTCGAGGTGGTCCCCGCCGCCGCCGGGGGATCCGGCGTCGATCTCGTCGCCGCCCTCACCGTCCTCGGTGGCCGGGGCGTTCTCCAGGCCATGGTCGAGGGTGGCCCCACCCTCCACGGCGCCCTCGTCCGGGCCGGCCTCGTCGATCGCATGGTCCTCTATGTCGGCGGTCGCCTGCTGGGGGCCGGCGGCCGTCCCCTGCTCGCCGGACCGGGGCCGGCCACGCTGACCGAGGCCCCGCAGTGGCGGATCACCGCCAGCCGGGTCCTGGGTGCCGATGTCCGCCTGGACTGCGAGCCCGACCCCGTACCTGGGGGGGCGTGATGTTCACTGGGCTGGTGGAGGAGCTGGGCCGGGTGCGGGCCGTGGTTCCCAACGCCACCGGCGCCCGCCTCGAGATCGAGGCGGCGACGGTGCTCGACGACGCCACGCTGGGAGCGTCGATCGCCGTCAACGGCTGCTGCCTGACGGTGGTCGAGTTGGGCGAGTGTTTCTGGGCGGCCGACGCCGTGGAGGAGACCCTGGCCCGCACCTGTCTCGGCGCCCTGGCTCCGGGCGACCCCGTCAACCTGGAGCGGCCCGTCCGCCTGTCCGACCGCCTCGGCGGCCACCTCGTCCAGGGCCATGTCGACGGCGTCGGCCACATCCGGGAGCGCACCCTCCTGCCCGACGGTTCCACCCGGGTCGTGATCGAGGCGCCAGGCCATCTGCTGCGCTACGTGGTGGAGAAGGGCTCCATCGCCGTCGACGGGGTCAGCCTGACGGTGGCCGGGGCCGACGACGCCGGCTTCGACTTCGCTCTCATCCCCCACACGGCTACCGTGACCACATTGGGTTGCAAGGACGTTGGAGAACCCGTGAACCTGGAAGTCGACCTGGTGGCGAAGTACATCGAGCGGCTGGCGAGAGGCTGAGGGCGATGCCTTTCGCACCCGTGGAGGAAGCCATCGCCGCCATCGCCCGTGGTGAGTTCGTCACCGTCGTCGACGACGCCGACCGGGAGAACGAGGGCGACCTCATCATCGCCGCCGACAAGATCACGCCCGAGGCCATCGCCTTCATGGTCCGCCACACCAGCGGCGTCATCTGCATGCCGGTCGTGGGGACACGCCTCGACGACCTGCGCATCCCGCTCATGGTGGCGGACAACACCGAGTCCCAGCGGACCGCCTTCACGGTGTCGGTGGACGCCAAGAACAACACCACGACAGGGATCTCGGCCGCCGACCGGGCCGCCACCATCCAGGCGCTGATCGATCCCACGTCGGGGCCGGAGGATTTCAACCGGCCCGGTCACATCTTCCCCCTGCGGTACCGGGAGGGTGGGGTCCTCAAGCGGGCCGGCCACACCGAGGCCGCCGTCGACCTGGCCCGCCTGGCCGGCCTCTACCCCGCCGGCGTCCTCTCCGAGATCGTCCTCGACGACGGGTCCGGGGAGATGGCCCGCCTCCCCGATCTGGAGGCCTTCTCCGCCGAGCACGGCCTGGTCATGCTCTGCATCGCCGACCTGGTCCGCTACCGCCGCCAGCGGGAGAAGCTCGTTCGCCGGGTGTCCGAGGCCCGCATCCCCACCGACTTCGGCGACTTCACCGCCTATGCCTACCAGTCGGTGCTGGACGGGACCGAGCACCTGGCCGTCGTGCTCGGTGACGTCGCCGGCCAGCCCGACGTGCTCGTTCGGGTGCACTCGGAGTGCCTCACGGGCGACGTGTTCGACTCCCTGCGCTGCGACTGCGGCCCCCAGCTGAAGCTGGCCCAGGCCCGCATCGCCGAGGAGGGCCGCGGCGTCATCGTCTACCTCCGGGGCCACGAGGGCCGGGGCATCGGCATCGGTCACAAGCTGCGCGCCTACCAGCTCCAGGAGCAGGGCCGGGACACGGTGGAGGCCAACCTGGAGCTCGGCTTCCCCCCCGACTCGCGTGAGTACGGGATCGGGGCCCAGATCCTGGTCGACCTGGGGATCACCACCATGCGGCTCATGACCAACAACCCGGCCAAGTACGGCGGTCTGGGCGGCTACAACCTCGAGATCGTGGAGCGGGTGCCCCTGGTCTCCGTCCCCAACTCCGAGAACCACCGCTACATGAAAGCGAAGCAGGAGAAGATGGGTCACCTGCTGGACATGGACTGAGAGGCGGCACGCACGATGAACACCTACGAAGGCCGACTCGACGCCACCGGCCTGCGCGTCGCCCTGGTGGCCAGCCGGTTCAACGAGACCATCACCCGCCACCTGCTGGACGGCGCCCTGTCCGCCCTCAGGCGCCACGGCGCCGACGACGCCGGCATCACCGTGGCCTGGGTTCCCGGCGCCTTCGAGCTGCCGCTGACCGCCTCCCGGCTGGCCGCCTCGGGGGAGTTCGACGCCGTGGTGTGCCTGGGCGCCGTCATCCGGGGGGCGACGGCCCACTTCGAGTACGTCTCCGGCCAGGCCGCCGCCGGCGTGACCCGGGCCGCCCTCGACACCGGCGTGCCGGTCATCTTCGGCGTCCTCACCACCGACACCATCGAGCAGGCCATCGAGCGCTCCGGCACCAAGGCGGGCAACAAGGGCTTCGACTCGGCCGTGGCCGCCATCGAGATGGCCGACCTTCTCCGCCAGCTGCCCAAGGGCCGGGAGTAGCCGTTGCTGCGCCTGGCTCTGCCCAAAGGCTCCCTGGAGCGCGCCACCCTCCAGCTCTTCGAGGAGGCCGACCTCGCCGTGGTCCGCGCCTCCGACCGCGACTACCGGGCCACCATCGACGACCCCCGCATCACCGAGGTGCGCATCCTCCGTCCCCAGGAGATCCCCCGTTACGTGGCCGAGGGCTATTTCGACCTGGGCATCACCGGCCGGGACTGGATCGAGGAGTCG
Organism: Acidimicrobiia bacterium; assembly: GCA_044870155.1. Taxonomy (GTDB): domain Bacteria; phylum Actinomycetota; class Acidimicrobiia; order IMCC26256; family BP-133; genus CAWBJP01. The sequence continues at coordinate 17,052 of JBIOYN010000389.1, forward strand.
GGCGCCGAGGTCGTGTCCCTCACCCAGCTGCACTATTCCAAAGCCACCGCCCGTCCGGTGCGCATCGTCCTCGCCGTCCCCGCCGACTCCGCCGTCGGGAAGGTCGGCGATCTCAAGGCCGGCACCCGGGTGTCGACCGAGTTCCCCGAGCTCACCGGGCGGTTCTTCGAGCGCCACGGCCTGGACGTCGATGTCCAGCTCTCCTATGGCGCCACCGAGGCCAAGGTCCCCGACATCGTCGACGCCATCGTGGAACTGACCGAGACCGGCTCGTCGCTGCGGGCGGCGGGCATGAAGATCGTCGACACCATCCTCGTGTCCCACACGGAGCTGGTGGCCAACCCCGCCGCCCACGCCGAAGCGGACAAACGGCACGCCATGGAGCAGATCGCCACCCTCCTGCTGGGGACGCTCGAGGCCCGGGGCAAGGTGCTGGTCAAGCTCAACGTGGCCGAGGACCGCCTCGACGACGTGATCGCCATCCTGCCCGCCCTCAAGTCGCCCACCGTCTCCAAGCTCTCCGGGGACGGTGGCTATGCCGTGGAGACCGTGGTGCCCAAGTCCGACATCAACACCCTGATCCCCGCCCTGAAGGACCAGGGCGCCACCGACATCATCGAACTGCCGATCGCCAAAATCGTGCATTGAACGGCGTCGTCATCGCATTCGACGAGGGTCGGGGCCTGGGGGAGATCGAGGATGGGGACGGGCGCCGCTACCCCTTCCACTGCACCCGCATCGCCGACGGCACCCGCACCATCCCCGTCGGTGCCAAGGTGGAGTTCTCCGTGGTCGCCGGTCTTCCCGGCCGCTGGGAGGCGGCCGGCATCAGGACCCAGGGCTAAGCCGCGCCTTCCTGAGCCCGGACGTAGGCCATCCGCAGCTGCGCCAGGGCCTGCTCGAGGGAGGGCCGGTAACGGCCCAGGCGCTCACCCAGGCCCTCCACCAGCGCCGCCATGGCGTCGATGGCGAGCTTGGCCTCCTCCAGGTCGGGCTTCTCCTGGCCCCCCGTGGCGGCCTCCCGCTCCAGGTGGAGGGCGGCCCGTTCGAAGAGGCCCATGATGTGCCCGGCCACGTGCTCCAGGACCGGGTGCTCGAGGATGGCCCGGGCCTCGGCCAGGGCCGCCTCCATGTCCTCGGGCGGGGGCTCGCCGGCGGCCGGCGGCGCCTGGGGGGCCGGCCGGGTGGGCTCGGGCTCCTCCCTCGGGACGTACTCGCCGCTCGGTGTCCAGATGGTTGACATGCTGGTATCCTCGCCCGCACAACGTAATAGGGAAGCCGGGGGTCTGAGTGTAGGCCCCCCGCCCGGCCGCCGACGCAGGCGTGCCGGGTCGAGCGGAGAGCCTGCAGCAGGCGTCGAGGCACGGCGGACGCTTCCCGGTCCGCCGTTCTTCATGTCTGGGGCCGGTTCCACCAACCAAAGGAGTGATGCGCCAATCGCCACGACCGACGCCAGGATCAACGAGCGGATCCGGGCCCGGGAGGTTCGCCTGGTCGGACCGAACGGGGATCAGATCGGGGTAAAGCCACTCCCCGAAGCCCTGCACATCGCTCGTGAGCACGACCTCGACCTGGTGGAGGTCGCGCCCAACGCCAACCCGCCCGTCTGCAAGATCATGGACTTCGGCAAGTTCAAGTACGAGCAGGACGTGCGGCGCAAGGAGTCACGGCGCAAGGCGACCAACGTCGTGATCAAAGAGATGAAGTTCCGTCCCAAGATCGATGAGCACGACTACACGACCAAGACGAAGCACGTCGAGCGCTTCTTGAACGAAGGGTCGAAGGTCAAGATCACGATCATGTTCCGGGGCCGGGAGATGGCTCACCCGGAGCTGGGCAAGAAGATCCTGGACCGCATCGCCGAACAGGTGAAGGACCTGGCCACGGTGGAGGCGGCGCCCCGGGTCGACGGGCGGAACATGGTGATGGTGCTGTCACCGGCCAAGAAGCCGGAGTCCCGGCCACCCCGGCCGGCGAGCGGGGGAACGGCCCCGGCCCCCGAGCCGATGGCCGCCGCACCGCCTCCCGCCCCCCCGTCCGAAGCCGCCACCGTCACCCCCACCCCCTCGCCTTCCCCCAGGAGACCCGATGCCCAAGCAGAAGACGCACCGGGGCGCGGCCAAGCGCTTCAAGATCACCGGGACCGGCCGG
>JBIOYN010000390.1:0-12876 GCA_044870155.1 Acidimicrobiia bacterium
CGCCTGGCCCAGGTCGCCCTCGAGAGCCTGTGATCTCCGTCCTGCCCGTGCCGGGGCTGCCCGAGATCACGCCGGGCGCGGTGCTGGCACCCCTGCTGGTGGAGGCGGCGGCCGCGGCCGGCACCCCACTGGTGGCCGGGGACTGTCTGGTGGTGACCCAGAAGGTGGTGTCCAAAGCCGAGGGTCGCCTGGTGCGCCTCGATCCCGCCGACCCCGACGCCCGCCGCCGCCTGATCGAGGCGGAGTCCGTCCGGGTGCTGCGCCGGCGGGGCGACCTCCTCATCTCCGAGACGGGCCACGGGTGGGTGTGCGCCAACGCCGGCGTCGATCTGTCCAACGTCGAAGAGGGGTGGGCGGCCCTCCTGCCAGTCGACGCCGACCGCTCGGCCCGGCGCATCCGGGACGGGGTCCGGGCCGCCGCCGGCGTCGAGGTGGCGGTGATCGTCTCCGACACCTTCGGCCGCCCCTGGCGCCACGGCCTGGTCGACGTGGCCATCGGCGTGGCCGGCGTGGCCGCCGTCGTCGACCTGCGGGGAATGGCCGACGACCGGGGTCGGACCCTGCAGGTGACCGAGGTGGCGGTGGCCGACGAGGTGGCGTCCGCCGCCGAGCTGGTGATGGGCAAGTCGCGGGGCGTGCCCGCCGCCATCGTCCGGGGCCTGGACTCCACGTGGCTGGGGGAGGGCTCCGCCGCTCAGCTCCGGCGCCCACCGGGAGAGGACCTCTTCCGGTAGGAGAGAAGATTCAGCGGGGGAGGGTCTGCTGTTCCCTCCCCCGCTGGGGGTCCGCCGTGTCGTCAGGGGCGCACCGGTCTAGAGGAGGCCTCCGAGCCCGCCGCCGCCGAGGAGGCCGCCACCCAGGATGTTGGACACGTTCAGGAGCCCGCCGTTGTCTCCGAGCAAGCCACCGAGCAGGCCGTTGTCATCGTCGTGCCCGTCGTTCTCGTGCACGTCGCCGCTGGTGTCGTTGCCGTTGGTGGTGGAGACGATCTTCAGGTCCTTGCCCACGCCGGGCCCCCGGAGCTTGCACACCGACTGGGAGACGACGATGTCGCCCGTGCCCAGGATGCCGTCGAGCTCGAGGCGCAGGGCGTTGACGGTCACGGTGACCCGGCCGCTGCGGGAGCTCGAGCGGGTGTCGACGATCTGCTCGTTGAGGATGAGGCTGCCCACCGCCGGGATCGACACCCGGCTGTTGGGACGGGCCTGGAGGCCGACCATGTCGACGGCGATGCCGAGCACCGAACCGTCGGCGAAGACCACGTCGGAGGCGACCTCGACGGTGTCCTTGGTCACGTGGCACTCGCTCTTGAGCAGCTTGATGAGCAGCTCGCCCAGCAGCTTGAGCTTGAGCGTGGCCACCCTCGCCGATGCCTTGGACGACAGGTCGTCGAGCTGGGTCTCCGCTCCCGTGGCCAGCACCAGCGCCTCCAGGAGCTCGGGGAGCTCGGCCTTGACCACGTTCTCGTACCGGGGCCCGGCGTCGCCCGACAGGCGAATGCGCGCCAGGGGCCCGAGATCGAGCGGCAGAGCACCGAGGACGTCCACGTCCACGTTGAGGGCGTAGGCCGCCGCCCGCGCCGTCCCGCCGGCCCGGCCGGCACCCGCCGGCGCCACCGATGTCGCCATCAACCCCAGCACGGCGACCGAGACCACCGTGATCGAGCGCAACCTCCCCTGCTTGAAAATGCTCACCTTCCGACCTCCGATCGATGCGACAGCGGGACACCTCGCCCCGGGCCCGGGTCCGCCACGATCCGTGTTCGCGGGGGCCTCCACTCCCGTAACGTGCCAGAACGGACATCCGGTGCAAATGGCTCATCGGTACCGCGGAAGTACCCGTCCCGGTACCGGTACTCCCGTCATCTCTCGTCGTCTGTGCTCACTCAAGTGGCACATGTGACGATTTTCGCGTTAGGCTGTCCGGCAGGCGGAGCGTCCCTCCGGGACGCGTGTCGGCGACTGCTTACGTCACCACTCTGGTGACCTAGCGTGAACATCACGAAGGGGTGAGCCGGATGATCCGCTGCGTGCTGGGCGACCGCTCGGCCTTCTTCACCGAGGGTCTGACCTCCGTGCTGCGCCGGGGAGGCGAAGCCGCCATCGTGGGCTCGACGGCCGAACCGTCGGACCTGCCGGGCCTGGTCGCCCGGGTCCACCCCGACGTGGCCATCGTCAGCTTCGAGCCGCCGGCGACGGCCCTGGCCGCCACCCGGGCGCTCTCGGACGTGCCCGTGCTCCTCCTCACCTGGTCGCGCCGGGAAGACGATCTCCTCGACGCCCTCCGGGCGGGGGCCACCGGATTCGTCCACAAGGAGATCGAGCCCGAGGACCTGACCCGGGCGGTGGTGGAGGTGGCCGAGGGCCGCACCGCCTTCCCCCTCGGATGGGAGCGCCTGCTCGTGTCCCGCCTCGACGGTCACCGGCCCACCGGGCAGCGCCGCAACGACCCCGTGACCCTCACCCGGCGCGAGCGCGACATCGTCCAGCTCATCGTGGACGGCCACTCCAACAAGGCGCTGGCGGCCACGCTCGGCATCGCCCATCAGACGGCGAAGAACCACGTCCGCCACGTGATGGCCAAGCTCCGGGTCACGTCCCGGGTCCAGCTCTGCGCCTGGGCACTGGAACGGGGCTACGCCCCCAGCGCCACCGCCGCCACCGCTTAGCCCTCGCCGGACGGGCGGTTCCGGAACCAGTCGAGGGTGGCCCGCAGGCCCTCCTCCAGGGTCGTGGCCGGCTTCCAGCCCAGCTCCGTGCCCGCCAAGCGGGGATCGAGCGCCGAACGGAGGACCTCGCCGGGCCGGGCGGGACCGGCCACCGCCTCGGCGGCCGTGCCCGTCAGGCGGGCCATGGTGGCGTAGAGCTCGTTGACGCTGGTCTCGGTGCCCGTCCCCACATTGACCAACAACCCGGAGCCGGCTCCGGGCTCCTTGGCCCGGGCGAAGGCGTCGACGACGTCATCGACGAAGACGAAGTCCCGGGTCTGCTCGCCGTCGCCGTAGATGGTGACCGGGTCCCCGTCGAGCAGGCGCCGGGCGAAGATGGCCACCACCCCGCCCTCGCCGAACGGGTCCTGACGGGGTCCGTAGACGTTGGCCAGAGCGAGGATGGCGTACTCGAGGCCGTGGACGGCCTCGTAGTAATGGAGGTAGTCCCCCACCGCCTTCTTGGCCACGCCGTAAGGGGAGATGGGCCGGCGGGGGTGGGTCTCGGGGGTGGGGAGATCCGTGGGCGCCCCGTAGAGAGATCCTCCCGACCCGGCGAAGACGACCTTACGGGCGCCGGCTTTCAGGGCCCCCTGGAGAACGTGCAGCGATCCGATGATGTTGACCGCGGCGTCGAGGGCGGGGTCGGCCACCGAGACCCGCACGTCGATCTGGGCGGCGAGGTGGAACACCACCTCGGGCCGCCGGCGGGCCACCAGATCGACGACCTCGGAGGTGCGGATGTCGAAACGGTGGAAGGTGAAGCAGCCCCCCGGGGTCCGGGGTGTCCCCGAAGACGATGCCCGGCTCCGGGCCGGGGCCAGATTGGCCAGGGACCCGGTGGAGAGGTTGTCGATGGCGTCGACGTCATGCCCTTCGGCCAGGAGGCGCTCCACCAGACCGGTGCCGATGAAGCCGGCTCCGCCCGTGACCAGGGCCCTCACGACCGGGCCACCGCTACTCGACCCGCCCGCCGGCCAGGCGGTCGCCGCCGGGAACCGAGGCTCCGGGGCCGATCACGCTGACCGCCTCCACGATGGCACCCCGCCCCACGACCGCCCCCGCCCCCACCACGGAGTCGGTGACCAGGGCCCCGGGTTCGACCCGGGCGCCGTCGAAGAGCACCGAGCGCACGACCCGGGCGGCGTCGGCCACCACCGCTCCCCTACCGAGCACCGACGACTCGACGGTGGCGCCGGCGGCCACGATGGCGTCGGGCGAGCACAGGGAGGTTCCGCCGGCGAGCTGGTCCAGGTTCGCCTGCAGGTACTTGGCCGGGGACCCGATGTCGAGCCAGTAACCGGGGGCGGCCAGGGCGTAGAGCTTGGCGTCCCGCTGGAGGAGGGCGGGGAAGGTCTCGCGCTCGATGGACACCGCCCGCCCGGCCGGGATCCCGTCGAGCACCGACGCCTCCATCACGTAGGTGCCGGCGTTGATCCAGTTGGTGGGCGCCTCCCCCCGGGGCGGCTTCTCCACGAATCCGAGCACCCGCCCGTCCGCCGCGGTCGGCACCACACCGAAGGCGGAGGGGTCCTCCACCTGGGTCAGGGAGATGGTGGCCTCGGCCCCGGACTCGTCGTGGAGGCGGATGAGGGCGCTGACATCGAGGGCGGTGAGCACGTCGCCGTTGCACACCACGAAGCGATCGGAGAACCCACCGGTCTCGGCGGCGAAGCGGATGGCCCCGGCCGTCCCCAGGGGTTCGGATTCGACGGCGTAGCGGAGGGGCAGACCGGCCACCTCGCCCCCCGGGAACCGTTCCGGAAAGGCCTCGGGCAGGTAGCCGATGGACAGGACCACCTCGGTGATCCCATGCCCGGCCAGCCAGGTCAGCTGGTGCTCGAGGAAGGGACGGTTGGCGATGGGCAGCAGGGGCTTGGGAGTGGTCCAGGTCAGGGGCCGCAGGCGCGTACCTTCCCCGCCGGCCAGGACAATCGCCTTCAACCCCGGATGCTCACTTCGTCGTGGCGGTGGTGGCCGGGGCCTCGGTGCTCTCCGTGGTGCTCGCCGGCGGGCTCGTCGGGGTCGTCACCGGGGCCTCGCCGCCGATGTCGCTCGGGTTCGAGCCGGCGATGGGCGGGACGCCGATCTCCTCTCCCTCGGGCAGGAAAGCGAGGGCGATGATGTCCCGGTCGTTGGGGACGTAGCGGGCGGGATTCCCCTTCTTCTCCTCGCCGTTGACCGTCCAGCGGATCTTGCCCGGCTTCTTGTCCAGGTTGGCGCACTCGTCGCCGTTCTCGAGGCTGGTGCCGTCGAGCAGCTTGATCGATTTGCTGTCCACCTTCTCGTTGGCCTGGCTGAGGAAAAGGCCGAGGGTGGCGTTCTCGTTGGCGCCCGCCCGGGAGTAGGGGTGCATGTGGATGAACCCGTCGCCGTGGGAGTGGACCCCCTTGGCCGATTCGTACTGGGGCGTGTTCGCCTTCCACTGGCCGCAGATGTTGATGCCCAGGGCGGCGTGCCAGTGCTGCCCGATGTCCGGCCCGCCCTGGGCGCCGGCCTGGTTGCCGCTCTCCTTGGTGAGGACGATCAGAGCGACGAAGAGCACGACGAGCGCCGCCATGATCAGTCCGAAGGCCTTGCTCCCGGACCGGCGTGCCGCCTTCGGCCGGACGTGCTTCTTCTTCTTCACACCCTTCGCCATGAACGCCAAAGGCTAGCGGCTGACTGCGGGGGCCGGGGTGCGGCCCGGGCGGACAGCGGCAGCTTTGTGATGGGCCATGGCCAGCACCGCCCGGGCCGAGAGAAACCCGGCGGCGGCCGGGAGCAGCACCCGGCGCCGGCCGGTGAATCGGCGGGCGGCGAAGCGGTACAACGACCGGTGGTGCTCGGCGATCATCCGGTAGGGCGCGCCGGCGGTCGAGACCCCGAGGAGGTGCTCGACGGTGGCCCCCGGCTCGTAGGCCACCCGCCACCCGGCCCGGCGGAGCCGCCAGCACAGGTCGACGTCCTCCACGTACATGAAGTAGCGCTCGTCCCAGCCGCCGACGGCGTCGAGGGCGGCCCGGCGCAACCACACCGCCGCCCCCGACACCCAGTCCACGTCGCGGGGCCGGGCGGGGTCGGCGTCGGTCTGGCGGTAGCGGCGGGTGAAGGGATTGCCAACCCAGACGAAGTAGAGGAGGCCGTGGCCCACGGCGTCGGCCACCGAGGGGACGGCCCGGGCCGACGGGTACACCGTTCCGTCGGTGTTGACCAGGGTGGGCCCGACCGCCCCCAGGTCGGGCTCGGCGGCGAAGCGGGCCCCCACGGCGGCGGCCGCCCCGGGCCGGACGAGGGTGTCGGGGTTGAGCACCGCCACCACCGGCGCCGACGTGGCGGCAATCCCGAGGTTGGCGGCCCGGGCGTAGCCCAGGTTCTCCCCTGCGGCCACCAGCGTCACCCGGGGATGGGCAGGGCGCAGTCCGTCCATTGACCGGTCCGAGGAGTCGTTGTCGACCACCACCACCTCGTCCGGCCCCTCGGCCAGCAGGGCGTCCACGCAGCCGGCCAGAGCCTGGCCGGCGTTGTAGTTGACGACGACCGCCGCCCAGGCGGTCGGCGCCTCGCCCCTACTTTCCAACGACTTCCTCGTAGACGGCCCACGTCCGGCGGGCGGACTCCGCCCAGGTGAACCCGGCGGCCCGCTTGTGGCCCCGGCGGGAGAGTTCTTCGGCCACCGTGGGGTCGTCGATGATGCGCTCGATGGACTCGGCCAGGGCCTCGTCGTCGAGGGGGTCGACGAGCAGGGCGGCGTCACCGGCGGTCTCGGGCAGGGCCGAGATGTTCGACGTCACCACCGGCGTGCCGCAGGCCATGGCCTCGAGGACGGGCATGCCGAAGCCCTCGTAGAGGGAGGGGTAGACGAAGGCCGCCGCCCGGGCGTAGAGGGCGGCCAGCTCGGAGCGGGGCAGCGAACCCTCGCTCACGATGGTGCGGGTGTGCATCCCCCGGTGGCGCAGTCCCTCCCCCACTTCGTCGCCCAGCCAGCCGTTGGGGCCGTGGAGGACGAGGGTCAGCAGTGGGTGCCGCTCGGCCACCCGGGTGAAGGCGTCGAGCACGGCGACCACGTTCTTGCGCTGCTCCTGGGTACCCACCCACAGCACGTAGGGCTCGGTGATCCCCCGCCGCTTCCACAGGCGCTCGGCGTCGTCCACGCCCAGGTCGCCCATCTCCACGCCGTGGGGCACCACCCGGATCCGGTCCCGGTCGACGCCGTAGAACTCCTCGACGTCGAGCGCGGTGGAGCGCGACGGGCAGATGACCCGGGCCGCCTCGGCGGCGGTGATGGCCGCCGCCCGCTTGTACAGGGCCCGGGCCCGGCGGGGATAGCGGTCGGCGAAGCGGATGGGAGCCAGATCGTGGACCGTCACCACCAGCGGGGCACCGCCCGGCGGGGTGATGGCCGGGCCGGTGGAATGGACGACGTCGAGGTCACCGCACACCGACTGGGGCGCCGGCCGGCGCTCGGTCATCCACACGTCATAGAGGCGGTCACGCTCCAGGGTGAAACCCTGGCGCTCCACCCCCAGGGCCTCGACCTCGGGTGGCGCCGTCTCGTGGGCGGCGTGGAAGAGGACGAGGTCACCGGCGTGGCCCGTCTCCACCAGCCCGCGACACAGCGACAGGGCGTAGACGCCGACACCCGTCGGGATCCGCTGGAACATCGGCTCGGCATTGAGCCCAGCGCGCATTCTCTTCTTCTTACCCGCTTTTCCGGCCACGGGGATCATCCTTCGGAACGGAACCACTCCACCGTACGGGCCAGGCCGTCCTCCAGCGAAACCACGGGGCGCCAGCCCAGCACCCGCCCGCCGAGCGTGACGTCCGGACGGCGGCGCACGGGGTCGTCCTCGGGCAGGGGTTCGAAGGTGATCTCCGAGTCGGAACCGGTCAAAGCGAGGACCATCTCCGCCAGCTCCAGGATGGTGTACTCGTCGGGGTTCCCGATGTTGATGGGGCCGCCGTCCCAGTCGGAGTCGAGCAGGGCGCACAGGCCCGCGATCTGGTCGTCGACATAGCAGAACGACCGGCTCTGGGTCCCGTCTCCATACACGGTGAGCGGCTTGCCGGCCAGGGCCTGCACGATGAAGTTCGACACCACCCGACCGTCCCCGGGGCGGAGGCCGGGGCCGTAGCTGTTGAACGTCCTCGAGATCTTGACGTCCTGGCCGTGGACCCGGCGGAAGGCAGTGGCGAGCGCCTCGGCGAAGCGCTTGGCCTCGTCGTAGACGGACCGGGGGCCGACGGGGTTCACGTTGCCCCAGTAGGTCTCGGGCTGGGGGTGGACCAGGGGGTCGCCGTACACCTCGCTGGTCGAGGTGAGCAGGTAGCGGGCGCCGTGGGCGAGGGCCAGCTCGAGGGTGTGGCGGGTCCCTTCCGAACCCACCAGGAGCGTCTCCAGGGGCCGGGCCAGGTAGTCGGGGGGGCTGGCCGGGCTGGCCAGGTGGCAGACGGCGTCGAGGTGTCCGTCGACGTCCAGGGGCCGGGTGACGTCAGCGAGGATGAAGGTGAACCCCGGCCGGCCGTCGAGATCGGCCAGGTTGGCCCTGCGCCCGGTGGAGCAGTCGTCGACGGCCACCACCTCGTCCCCCCGCTCCAGCAGCGTCCGGCACAGGTGCGACCCGAGGAAGCCGGCGCCCCCTGTGACCAGGACGCGCCGCGTCACCTGCCCATGCCCTCGTAGTGGAACCCCCGCCGGCGCAGGGCGGCGGGGTCGAGGATGTTGCGCACGTCGACCACCCGGGGGGCGGCCATGACGGCGGCCAGGCGGTCGAAGTCGCAGAAGCGGAACTCGTCCCATTCGGTGAGGACGGCCAGCACGACGGCGTCCCGGCACGCCTCGTAGGGGTCGGCGGCGATGGTCAGCTTCTCGTCGGAGACCGCCGGGCGCACCGACGGAGCCGCCGCCGGCTCAGGCGCCGCCTCCGGGGCCGCACCACCGAGCACCACCTCGACCGGCTGGTCGCTGAGGATGACCTCACGGTTGCGGACGAGCAGCGCCCGGGCCTGCTCCCCGGCCACCGGGTCGTAGGCCGACACCCGGGCCCCCGCCTCCAGGAGGCCTTCCACCACCGCCAGCGCCGGCGAGTCCCGCAGGTCGTCGGTGTTGGCCTTGAAGGTCAGCCCCCACACCGCCACCCGGGCGCCGTCGAGGCCGGGCCCGGGGTCCCCCGTGGCCCGGGCGAGCTTGGCCACCACCCGGTCGCGCTGGGCCCGGTTGACATCCACCACGCCCCGCAGGAGGGCGAAGTCGTAGCCGACCTCGTCGGCCAGGCGGATGAGGGCGGCGGTGTCCTTGGGCAGGCACGAGCCCCCGAACCCGGGCCCGGGCCGCAGGTAGTCGAACCCGATCCGGGAGTCGTAGCCCATCCCCAGGGTCACCTCCCGCACATCGGCGTCGACCGCCTCGCACAGCACGGCGATGGCGTTGATGTAGGACACCTTGGTGGCCAGGAAGCAGTTGGAGGCGTACTTGATCATCTCCGCCGAGGCGCAGTCCGTGACCAGTACGGGGGCCTGCACACCCTTGTAGAGGCCGGACACCCGCACGGCCACGTCGGCCTCGTCGGAGCCGATGACGATGCGCTCGGGGTGCAGGAAGTCGTAGACGGCGGTTCCTTCCCGGAGGAACTCGGGGTTGGAGGCGACGCCCACGTCCCGGACGTGCCGGCCGGCCGACTCCAGCCAGCGGCGCACCATCCGGGCCGACCCCGGGGGCATGGTGGACTTGCCCACCACCACCGAGCCGGCCGCCAGGGCGGGCGCGATCTCGGCCACCGCCGCCCGCACGTAGGACAGGTCGGCGGCGCCCCCCTTCCCGTCGGGGTCCTCGCCCTGGGGCGTGGGGACGCACAGGAAGACGAACTCGGCCTCGTAGGCCGCGCTCGAGGCCCCGAGCACGAACGTGAGCCGGCCGGTGCGGAGCCCTTCGGCCACCAGGTCGGCGAGGCCGTCCTCGAGGATGGGGATCTCACCCCGGGACAGGGCCGCCAACTTGGCGACGTCGACGTCACCACAGGCCACGTCGTGGCCGAGATGGGCCAGGCAGGCGGCCGTGGTCAGCCCCACGTAGCCCGCTCCCACCACACCGACACGACTCATCGCCCGACCTCCGCGGGGATCGAGAGCTTCTCGGCCAGGGCCTGGCGCCAGGGCCGGAGGGGGCCGAGCCCGACACTGGCCAGGGCGGTGGCGGCCAGGACGCTGTTGGCCGGTCGGGGAGCGGGCCGGGCCAGCGCCGCCGCCGTGGTCTCGCCCACCAGGGCCGGATCCAGCCCCGCCAGCTCCAGGATGGCCATCGCCAGCTCGTGCCAGGTGCAGGCACCCGAGTTGGTGACGTGGAAGAGGCCCTGGTGGCGCCCGGCGGCGAGGCGGGCGAGCACGCCGGCCAGATCCGGGGCGTAGGTGGGACAGCCCCGCTGGTCGGTCACCACCGACAGGGGGCCGCCCTGGCGGGCCCGGGCCAGGATGGTGTCGACGAAGTTCCGTCCCCGCCGTCCGAAGACCCACGACGTGCGCACCAGGGCGAAGGACCGGGCGTGGGCGGCCAGCTCCAGTTCCCCGCCCAGCTTGGAGTGGCCGTAGACCGACCGGGGGTCGGGCCGGTCCCACTCGTGATAGGGCCGGTCGCTGTCGCCGGCGAAGACGTAGTCGGTGGAGATGTGCACCAGGTGCGCCCCGATCCGGGCGCAGGCCACGGCCAGGTGGCGGACGGCCAGGGCGTTGGCCACGAAGGCCCGCTCGGGATCGGATTCGCAGCCGTCCACGTCGGTCCACGCCGCGCAGTTCACGACCGCGTCGGGCAGCATGCTCGAAAGGGCCTGCTCGACCGCCGCCCGGTCGCTGATGTCGAGCCGGGCCCGGTGCGCGGCCACGGTGTCGTGGTGGGCGAGGTGGGCGGCCACCTCGGAGCCGACCTGGCCGGCGGCGCCCGTGATCAGGATCCTCACGACAGGATCCTCATGACTTGTCGGTCGCCGCGCCCCAGGCGGTCTCCACCACCGGGGCCCGGTCCCGGAGCGGCTCCCACCAGCCCCGGTGGGCGGCGTACCAGGCCACCGTCTCGGCCACGCCGGCGGCGAAGTCCACCGCCGGACTCCAGCCCAGTTCGGCCCGCAGCTTGGTCGAGTCGAGCAGGTAGCGCCGGTCGTGGCCAGGCCGGTCGGGCACGATCGTCTTGAGGGAGGCGGGCTTGCCCAGGGCACCGAGCACGAGGTCGGCGATCTCGGTGATGCTCGCCTCCACGCCGCTGCCGACGTTGTAGGTCTCCCCCACCCGTCCCCGGGAGATCACGGCGTCGACCGCCGAGCAGTGGTCAGCCACATGCAGCCACTCCCGGCGGTTGGCCGTGGAGGCGTAGAGGGGCAATGGCTGGTCGTCGAGGGCCCGGGTGGTGAAGAGGGGGATGACCTTCTCGGGGAACTGGTAGGGCCCGTAGTTGTTGGAGCAGTTGGTGATGGTGACCGGCAGCCCGTAGGTCTCGTGATAGGCCCGCACGGCATGGTCGGCCGCCGCCTTGGAGGCGTTGTACGGCGTCCGGGGCCGGTAGGGCGACTCCTCGGTGAAGGCCCCGGGGTCGTCGAGGGCGAGGTCGCCGTAGACCTCGCAGGTGGAGATGTGGTGGAACCGGTTCACGCCCTGCTGGCGGGCTGCCTCCAGGAGGGACTGGGTGCCGAGCGCATTGGTGCGGAAGAAGCGGCCCGGGTCGAGCACGGCCAGGCTGTTGTGGGACTCGGCGGCGAAGTTCACCACCACGTCCACGCCGTGGTCGGCCAGGATCTTGCTCATGAACTCGGCGTCGGCGATGTCGGCCACCACCAGGGGGACCCGCTCCTCGGTCCCGGCCAGGTTGGCCCGGTTGCCGGCGTAGGTCAGCAGGTCGAGAGCCACCACGGAGTCCTCCGGGTGGGTCTCGAGCCAGTAGTGGACGAAGTTGGAGCCGATGAAGCCCGCGGCCCCGGTCACGAGCAGGTTCACGGGGCCCGATGGTAGTTGGGGCCCCTTCCGATTCCGGGGTCCTCGGGGACGGCGGGCTCAGCCGCTGGTCTCAGCAGGCGGGCTCGGCCGGCGCCCCCGCCGGCGTGGGGGCGGTGGTGGCGGCGGTCGCCGCCGTGGCCGCCGGGGCTGGGGCAGCGGTGGTCGACGGGGCCGGCGGCGTCCCCTGCCGCTCGGCCACGCCCTTGAAGTCGCGGCCGAGGATGACGACCAGGTCGGAGCCGGAGAGCGACTTGTCGGCGACCAGGCGCCCGCCCCCCTTCAGATAGCTCAGCACCAGCTGGGCCCGGGCTTGGCCGCCGGGCGGGTGGTGGATCTCGGTGCGGGCGTAGTCGAAGCGGGAGGCGTCGGCGGCGCCGGCCACGGCGAAGCCGGCGTCGGCGAAGGCGGCGTGGGCCTGGCCCGCCACCCCGTCCGCCCCCGAGCCGTTGAGCACCCGCACCCGCACCTGGGAGGGCGACACCCCGGGCGGGGGGGCCGACGGCCCGCCCGCCGCCGGTTCCGCCTCTGCTTCTCCCCGGAGCCGGGCCAGGAGGGGTTCGGCCTCCTTCTCGTTCACCCGCAGCTGCTGGCCCGAGGGGATGGTGGGGATGGCCAGCATCTCCACCGCCGCCGGTCCCACCCCCCGGAAGGAGCGCACCAGGCGCAGGCCGTCGCGGGCCCTGAAGGTGGAGTCGAGCGTCATGTTGGCCAGGGCGGCGTTGGCCAGCCGGTTGGCCCGCATGGGGTTGAGCGCACCCCGGCGGATGGCCTGAGCCATGAGGCGGCGGATGAACTCCTGCTGGCGCTCGATCCGGCCGATGTCGGCCCGGGGGTCGGTCCGCCACTTGCCCGCCTCCAGGTAGCTGAAGTTGCGGGAGCGGACCCACGCCAGCGCCTGGCGCCCGTCGAAGACGACACAGCCCGCCTGGCGCACGTCGAGGCCGGTCTTACGGTCCCGCACCGGCGCCGGGACGTACATCTGCACCCCACCGATGGCGTCCACCATGCCCCGAAAGCCGGCGAAGTCGAGCTGGATGTAGTGGTGGACGGGGATGTGGAAGTTCGCCTCGAGCACGTCGATGACGCCCTGGGGGCCGGACTCGAACGACTCGTTGATGCGGCGCAGGCCCTTGTGGCCGGGCTGGACCACCCGCAGGTCGCGGGGGAAGGAGACGAGCACGCCCCGGTGGGTGCGGGGCTCCACCCGGGCCACG
>JBIOYN010000391.1:0-28230 GCA_044870155.1 Acidimicrobiia bacterium
GAGGGCCTTGCACCTCACGTGACGTGAGGCCGTACCGTCACCGGCATGGTGACACCCACTTCCAAGCCGGCCGGTCGCAAGGTCGGGGAACTGGCGGCGGCGGCGGGCCTGACGGTGCGCACATTGCACTACTACGAGGAGGTTGGGCTCCTGACCGCCTCGCGGCGCACGGACTCCGGACACCGCCTCTACAGCGCCGCTGACGTCGAGCGGCTCTACCAGATCTGCCTGCTCCGCCGGCTGGGCCTGCCGCTGGGTGAGATCGGCCGGGCCCTCGACGATCCGGCCTGGAACCTGGGTGCGGCCATGACCGCCCATCTGGGCGAGCTCGATCGCCGCCTCGAAGCCACCGGAAAGCTGCGCCGGCGCCTCGTCCAACTCGTGGGTGCGATGGGAACCGAGGCCGGACCCGTCACCGACGACCTGCTCGATCTCGTCGAGGAGATGACCATGCTCGACACGACCGTCCAACGCCGGATCTCGATCCTCGTCTATGCCGAGCTCGAATCGGCCTATGACCACTGACCCGCGTCTTCGGGCTCGGCCCGGGCCAACTCGACCGCGACAGCGAGGGCAACGTCGTCCGCGGCGAGATCCAAGCCGGCGACGGCGTCGTCTGGCTGCACCCCGAATCTCCCCGGTTCGGGCTCGCCTCGCCGCGGTCGCTGGGAGCGGTCACGTCCTGCATGGCGGTGATGGTCGACGACGTCGACGCCCACTTCCGCTACGCCGTGGCAAATGGCGCCACCATCGACTTGCGCCCATCGACCAGCCCTACGGCTACCGCGAGTACAGCGCCCGTGACAGCGAAGGCGGTCTCTGGTCCTTCATGAAGCCCCTCGACTGGAAGCAGGTGAGGCGCACCCTGACCCGAGGGAGGAGAGGAAGTCCCGCAGGATCGTCCGGAGGGCGCCGGCCGATTCCCAGTACGGGAAGTGGCCCACGGACTCGAGGCGCTCGAGGCGGGGGTGGGGCAGCAGGGCGGCGAGCGCTTCCACGGCGGCGACGGGTCGGGGGTCGGCCGTGCCGTGGACGAGCAGGACCGGAATCCCCAGTTCCTTCAGCCGGGCCGGGACCGATTCCAGAGCGAAGTAGCGGGTGAAGTCGGCGCCGAGCGCCTGGTTCACCTCGTCGTTGGTGGCCGCCAGATCCGCCAGCTGCGCCGCGCTGTGCCGCTCGGCCGCCGACGGGTCGCCGAACTCGGTGCCGGCCGTGAGGGCGCGCCGTTCCGCCGCCAGCGTCTCGGAGATCGGGCCCTGATTCCGGAGCCGGCTGAGCTCGAGGAACCGGGCCCGCTGGACCGCGGAAAGGCGCTCCAGACGGACCTTCCGGTACGCCTCGTACCAGTCGGGCTGGCCTCGGAGGCGCACGACACATGACACGTACATCACGGCCTCGGCCCGGTCAGGGTGCTCGAGGGCATAGGCCAGGGCCACGGCGGCGCCGAACGAGTGCCCCGCCACGACCCAGCGGGCGTGACCCCAGTGCTTCCGCAGGGCATCGAGGTCGGCCACGGCCTGGGCCATGGTGAACGGAGGACGGCCCGACGACCGACCGCACGCCCGCTGCTCGAAACGGTGCACCAGAGCGACATCAGTGGTCATCCCCGCCACCGGACCGAGGTTGTCGATGCCGCCCGGCCCGCCGTGGCACCACACCACGGGCCGGCCCGAGCCCTCGGCGACCGTCCACAGCCGGGTTCCCGATCCGACCTCGACGTACTCCTCCACCGGCGCCCCCATCTCGGTTCCCGGCCGCCGCCTACCCGCGGACGTCTTCGATGACGGGCTTCACATCGAGGATGGGCGTCCCGTCGAGGGCCTCGAGGTGGCGAACCCGGACCCGGTGACCGTCGACGGCGACGATCTCGACGAGGTGGAGCCCGACGGGGTTGGGCCGGTCGGCGGAGCGGGTGGAGAACACGCCCCGCTCGGGATTGGCCGGGTCGTCGCGGGGATGGACCCGCAGGACGTCGCGCCGGGCCCGGTCCAGCCAGGTCAGGACGAAGACACGATCCCCCGGTCGCAGGCCGTCGAGGCCGTCGAGCACCGCCGGCTCGAACACCAGGCAGGACTCGGGCGCTCCCTCGAAGCCCTGTTTCGGAGCGTCCGCCCGGTCGGTCAGGGGCGATTCCACATGCCCGATGGGAGTCGGTTCGATCGGCACGGGCGCCAAGGTCCAACTCACGAGCCCGCCATGGTATCGGCGCCGGCGCGGCGCCTCAGTCATCGAGGCGCAGTGTGAGGGAGATCCGCTTGCGGGCGACGTCCACCTCGCGGATCTTGACCTGGTCCACGTCTCCGGGCTTGACCACGTCCCGGGGGTCCTTCACGAACTGCTTGGACATGGCCGAGATGTGCACGAGCCCGTCCTGGTGGACGCCGACGTCGACGAAGGCCCCGAAGGCGGCCACGTTGGTGACGACGCCTTCGAGGATCATGCCGGGAGTGAGGTCCTCGAGCTTCTCCACCCCCTCCTTGAAGGTGGCGGTGCGGAACCCGGGCCGGGGGTCGCGGCCGGGTTTCTCCAGCTCGGCCAGGATGTCGGTGACGGTGGGCACGCCGAAGGTGCCGTCGACGAAGTCCTCGGGCCGCAACGCCCGGAGCACGCCGACGTTGCCGATGAGCGTCCGGACGTCCGACCGGGTGGCACCCAGGATGCGGCGGACCACGGGATAGGCCTCGGGGTGCACGCCGGAGGCGTCGAGGGGATCGTCGCCGCCGGGGATGCGCAGGAAGCCGGCGCACAGCTCGAAGGCCTTCGGTCCCAGCCGGGGCACGGCCCGCAGGTCCCGGCGGGAGCGGAAGGGACCACTGGCGTCCCGGTGGGCCACGATGTTGTTGGCCACCCCCTCGCCGATGCCCGACACCCGTTGCAGCAGCGGGACCGAGGCTGTGTTGACGTCCACGCCCACGGAGTTGACGCAGTCCTCCACCACGGCGTCGAGGGACCGGGCCAGCTTCGCCTCCATCACATCGTGCTGGTACTGGCCGACCCCGATCGCCTTGGGGTCGATCTTCACCAGCTCGGCCAGCGGATCCTGGAGCCGGCGGGCGATCGACACCGCGCCTCGCAGGGAGACGTCGAGGCCGGGCAGTTCCCGGGTGGCGTAGGCGGAGGCCGAGTACACCGAGGCGCCGGCCTCGGACACCACCATCTTGCCGAGCCCCAGCTCGGGGTGGCGCCGGGTCAGCTCGCCGGCCAGCTTGTCGGTCTCCCGGGAGGCGGTCCCGTTGCCGATGGCCACCAGCTCCACGCCATGGGCTCGGGCCAGCCGGGCCAGGACGTCGATGGACTCGTTCCACTTCCGGCGCGGTTCGTGGGGATAGATGGTGTCGGTGGCCACCACCTTGCCCGTGGCGTCGACCACCGCCACCTTCACGCCCGTGCGCAGCCCGGGATCGAGGCCCATGGTCGTCCGGTTGCCGGCCGGGGCGGCCAGGAGGAGGTCGCGCAGGTTGGTGGAGAACACCCGCACCGCCTCGTCGTCGGCCCGCTCCTTGAGTCGGGCCCGCAGGTCGCTGGCCAGGTGAGTGAGGATCCGGGTCCGCCACGCCACTCGCACCGTCTCCACCAGGAAGCGCTCACCGGGGCGGGCCCCGTCGGCGATGCGGAAGCGGCGGGCGATGCGGGCCTCGAAGCGGTTGAGCCCCACCGGCGGGCCGTCCCGGGGGGGCGCTTCGGGTTCGAAGGTGAGGTCGAGGACCGCCTCCCGCTCGCCCCGGAACAGGGCCAGGGTCCGGTGGGAGGGCAGGCGGGTGAAGGATTCGGCGAACTCGAAGTAGCCCGAGAACTTGGCCCCCGCCTCCTCCTTGCCCGGCCGCACCCGGGACACCAGCCGGCCCCGGGACCACATCTCCTCCCGCAGGGCCCCGACGAGGTCGGCGTCCTCGGCGAAGCGTTCGACGAGGATGGCCCGGGCGCCCTCCAGGGCCGCTCCGGTGTCGGCCACCCCCTTGTCGGCGTTGATGTACCTGGCCGCGGCGGCCTCGGGGTCGAGGGCGGGATTCCCGAGCAGGGCGTCGGCCAGCGGCTCGAGGCCGGCCTCCCGGGCGATCTGCGCCTTCGTCCGGCGCTTGGGCCGGAAGGGAAGGTAGATGTCCTCCAACCGGGCCTTGGTGTCGGCCTCCCGGATGCGGGCCTCGAGGCGGGCGTCGAGCTGGCCCTGGGCGGCGACGGACTCGAGGATCGCCTGGCGCCGGTCCTCCAGCTCCCGGAGGTAGGCCAGGCGTTCCTCCAGGAGCCGGAGCTGGGCGTCGTCGAGCGTCCCCGTGGCCTCCTTGCGGTACCGGGCGATGAAGGGCACCGTCGCCCCACCGTCGAGCAGCTCCACCGCCGCCCGCACCTGGCCCTCCCGCACGCCGAGCTCGGCCGCGATCCGCTGGTGGATGCTCCCCGACACGGGCGCCGATGCTAGGGGGCGCTTCCGGAGAAGAGGGGACGACGCAGCCGCTCGTAGAACGCCTCGCGCTCTCCGTCGTCCATGACCTGCTCGAGGAACAGGGCGCGCATGGCGGCGAAGAGAGCGGCCGCCTCCTGCGCGGGCGGGCGGGGCCGGGCGGCCCGGTGCAGGGCGAAGCCGTCGAGCAGGGCCACGAAGGCGACCGCCGCCGACTCGGGGTCCCGGGCCCCGAGGGCGCCGAGCAGGGCGGCCGCCAGGCGTTCGAAGGCGCCGAGCGCCTCGGCCACTGCCGGGCGCAGCGCCGGGTTCCGGGCCGCCTCCAGGTACAGCTGGTACTGGGCCACGAGCACGCCCGGCGGCGCAGCCACGAGGGCCTCGGCCAGCCGCTCGGCGAACTGCGCAGCGCTGGCCCCGGGCTCGGAAACGGCCACGGCCAGCCCCTGGATCTCCGCCACCCGCTCGGCCACGTGCACCTTGAGCGCCTCTTCGATCAGCTGCTGGACGGAGGCGAAGTAGTAGGTGGTGGAGGCCAGCGGGACCCCGGCCCGCTGGGCCACGGCCCGGTGGGTGACGGACTGGGCCCCACCCTCGCTCACCAGCTCGACGGTGGCCCGCAGCAATGCTTCCCGCCGGCGCCGGCTCCGATCCTGGCGGGGCGACTGTCCGTTTGCCATTGACATCCCCTCGGAAAAACTGGTACATGTGTACCACTTCCAACGACGGGAGGCACGTCACATGACGGGACGGCTCCGGGTCCGGGATCTGATCGCCACGGGAGTGGCCACGCTGGCGCTGGCGGCCGGCGTGCTGACGGGAAGCGGGACGGCCACGGCGGGACGCTCCCTCCCCACCGCCTCGCAGGACGGGCTGGTCGAGCCCGACGCCGACGGCTTCTACCGGCCCCCCGCCGGCTTCGAGACGGCGGCGCCGGGCACCGTGTTCCGGTCCCGGCCGGTCACGGTCAAGGGGTTGGGCCTGCCCATCCCCGTCGACGCCCACCAGTTCCTCGCCCGCTCGAGCGACGCCCACGACGTCCCCGTGGCCGTCGCCGGCACGGTCATGGTGCCGGTCACGCCCTACCCCGGCTCCCGCCCGCTGGTCTCCTACCAGCCGGCCATCGACAGCCTGGGCGACCAGTGCAACCCGTCGTACACCCTCCGGGATGGGACGCAGTACGAGCTGCCGCTCATGATGCTGGCCCTGGCCCACGGCTGGGCGGTGGTGGTCACCGACTACCAGGGCCCGGACGACGCCTTCGCCGCCGGTCACATGGAAGGCCACGGCGTCCTCGACGGGATCCGGGCCGCCCTGGCGCTCCCCGAGGCCGGCCTCGGCGGCGCCGGCACCCCCGTCGGCCTGTGGGGCTACTCGGGTGGGGGCCTGGCCAGCAGCTGGGCCGCCGAGCTCCAGCCCGGCTACGCCCCCGAGCTCAACGTGGTCGGGGTCGCCTCCGGCGGCACCCCGTCCGATCTCATCGCCGCCGCCCGCCAGATCGACGGCGGACCTGCCTCCGGACTCGAGCTGCTCGCCTCGGTGGGGTTGATGCGGGCCTATCCCGAGATGCGGTCCCTGCTCAACGACCAGGGGCGCCAGATGGTGGAGCAGATCGGGGACATGTGCGTGGGCGATGCCACCGGCGCCTTCCCCTACCGGCGCCTCAACGAGTTCACCGTTCCCGAGGATCCGCTCTCCGAGCCGGTGACCGTCGAGGTGATGGAGAAGAACCATCTCGGCCGCCAGGCGCCCGGCGCCCCGGTGTTCCTCTACCACTCCGTCCTCGACGAGCTGATCCCGTTCTCCACCGCCCGCCGGCTCCGGGCCGACTGGTGTGACCGGGGCGTCGCCGTGGCCTTCTACGCCGACGTGCTCAGCGAGCACTCCAGCCTGGCCGTCACCGGGGCGCCGCTGGCCGTGAGCTACCTGGGATCGCGCTTCGCCGGGCTCCCGGCGCCGGACACCTGCGCCGCCCGCTGAGGACCTGATCCGGCGGGCTCAGGTCTTGTTACCGGCGGACCGCAGGGAGAGGGCGGCACCGGAGAGCGCGACGACCGCGCCTTCGGCGATGAGGGACCAGACGCCCAGCGTCTCCGACCAGTTGCCGATGTCGTCGGTGGCGGCCGGTAGGCCGGTCGTCCGGGAGAGGGCGTACCCGATGAAGGTGGCGGCCGCGAGCCCCCCGGCCAGGAGAAAGCCGCGATGGTCACGGCGGGCGAGGAGCACGATGGCGGCGGCGCAGCCGACGATGAGTCCGATGTAGGCCAGACCGAGGTAGGGCGTCTCCTCCATCTTGTCCGCAAGGTCGAGCAGGTGGATCCAGGCGACGCCGATCAGGCCGAAGATGGTGAGGCCCTCGAGGATCGGGACGTTGATCCGGCGCCGAGGCCGGGTGGTCGTCGCGGTTGAGGTCATGGGATTGGTCTCCTGGGTGTGAGGAAGCGGAACCGACCAGCCGAGGATGCGGAAAGGGACCTGCGGTCTTCCTGAAGGACCCTGAAGCGGGCTTCAGGGGAACGATGACTTCTGGGAGCGACAATGGCGAGATGCGGATCCTGGTGGTCGAGGACGAGGAGCGCATCGCCGACGCTCTGAAGCGCGGCCTGGAGGCGGAGGGCTTCGCCGTCGACGTCGCCGAGAACGGCACCGATGGCCTCTGGCTGGCCACCGAGCACGACTACGACACCATCGTGCTCGACATCATGCTGCCCGGGATCAACGGCCTGCGGATCTGCAAGGAGTTGCGGACCAAGCGGATCTGGACGCCGATCCTCATGCTCACGGCCAAGGACGGCGAGCTTGACGAGACGGAGGCGCTCGACACCGGCGCCGACGACTTCCTGACCAAGCCCTTTTCCTACCCGGTGCTCCTGGCCCGGATCCGGGCGCTGCTGCGCCGCAGCGGCGGGGAGCGACCCACGGTGCTGGTGGCGGGCGACATCGAGTTCGACCCGGCCACCCGTACGTGCCGGAAGGGGGGCGCAGAGGTGAAGCTGACCGCCCGGGAGCTGTCCATCCTCGAATACCTCATGCGCCGGGCCGGCGAGGTCGTCTCCAAGGCCGCCATCATCAGTCACGTCTGGGACTTCGCCTACGACGGCGGCGACAACGTCGTCGAGGTCCATGTCTCGGCCCTGCGCCGCAAGCTGGGAGCGTCAGTGGTGGAGACCGTTCGGGGCGGCGGCTACCGCGTGCCCCTCGTCCGTACCCAGGACTGAGAGGGGGGCGGCCGGTGCGCCGACGGTGGCGGGGAACGCTCCGGGTACGGGTCACCGCCGCGGCCGTCGTCCTCCTCACGGTCGCCCTGGTCGTGAGTGTGGTGGCGCTGGCGGGGTTCCTCAGGGCGACCCTCGTGGGCAGCGTCGAGCATCACCTCGACAACCAGATCAACGAGGTCGTGGCCCTGGCCCGGAGCGGCGAGCTCCCGGCGGCGCTGGCGCCCACCGGCCGGGAGAGTGGGCAGATCCAGGTGGTTGCCGCTGACGGGCGGGTGGTAGCCAGATCCTCGGGGGTCGCCAGCTCGGTCCGCTTCGACGTACTGGCTCGGCCGGCACCGGACGCCCGGATCGCGGCCACCGTCGACGGTGTCAAGGTCGACGGGGACCGGGGCGAGCACTACCGGGTCATCGCCCGGGCGACGGAGACGCCGTCCGGGCCGGTGGTCGTCTACGGGGTGTCGACACTGCGTGGTGCCGACCGGGCCGTCCGCGCCCTCGGGGTCGCCTCCCTGGTCGGGATCCCCACCCTCGTGCTGCTGGCCGGACTGTTCGCCTGGCGGTCGGTGCGCCGGGCCCTGGCCCCGGTCGACGCCATGAGCGCCGAGGTCGACGAGATCGAGGCGCACGCCCTCGACCGGCGGCTGGCCCCGCCGGCGGGTGACGACGAGATCGCCCGCCTGGCCCGCACGCTGAACCACATGCTCGACCGGCTCGACACGGCCGTCCGCCAGCAGCGGCGCTTCGCCGCCGCCGCCTCCCACGAGCTGCGCAGCCCCTTGACAGCGGTCAGGGCCCAGCTGGAGGTCGGCCTCGCCTATCCGGACCGGACCGACTGGACGGCGACCGCCGGCAACGTCCTCGGCGAGGTCGACCGGCTCGAACGGCTCGCCGGGGAGCTCCTCGACCTGGCCCGGCTCGACGCCGGCGGCGCCGGTGAGGGAACTGGGCTCGCTCCTCGCCGGGAGCGCCTCGACATCGCCGAGCTCGTCGGTCGGGAGGCAGCCAGTCCGGAATGGAGGGACCTCCCGCTGCGGACGGTGCCGCCGCCGACACCACCGCCGGTGGTACTGGCCGACCCTGATCTGATCACCCGGGTCGTTCGCAACCTCCTGGCCAATGCCGGCCGTCACGCCTGCTCGTCCATCGTCATCGAGACCGGCTGCTCCGGCACCCTCGCCTGGGTGCGGATCGCCAACGACGGCCCCCCGGTGCCGGCCGAGCACCGGGAGTTGATCTTCGAGCCCTTCGCCCGCATCGACGGCGCCCGGGCTGCCCGCAGCGGTGGCGCCGGTCTCGGCCTGGCCATCGCCCGGCGGATCGCCCGTGTCCACGACGGCGACCTTACGCTCGAGCCCGGCTCCGAGGGGGCGGCCTTCCGGCTGACGCTCCCCCTGGCGGCATGACACGCCCCTGGCGGCATGACGCGTCGGCTCAGCCCCCGGCGGGGGGTCGATGAGCGGGTCCCACCGGCCTGGTGTGCTCACCGAGGAGCCGTTCGAGCATGTGACGCTCGCCGGCCCAGGCCTCCTCCAGCACCTCCCGGGGCGCGCATCGAGCTGCGTAACGCAGGGCCAAGGTGACGACCACCACGTCGTCGAGCGGTCCGATGACGGGCAGGAACTCGGGGATGAGATCGATCGGCGACAGCACCCACAGACCGGCGAAGGCCACCGCCAGCTTCGCGCGGCGGGGAACCCGCCGGTCGCGCTGTAACCGGCGAGCGGTGGTGGCACACGCCGGGAGGAATCCGGCGAGGTCCTTCAACAGCCCGGGAGGGAGCCGCCGGGCCAGGACCAGGAGAGCGACCCAGGAGGCGGCCATCACCCCCAGCGCCATCCCCACCACACGGAGCCACGTCACGCCTTGACACTACGGGTGAGTCCGGATATTCGCGGGTCATGGTCGACCTCGCCGCCGCCCGCCACGCCCTGGAGGATCAGACGCCACGCACGATGGCCCTCCTGGCCACCATCACCGACCCGGGTCTCCCGATTCCCGGCTCGGAGTGGACAGTGGGCGAAGCGGCCGCCCACCTGGCGGTCACCGCCGAGGGGTATTCGGAGTACGCCCGGGGGCGGGATCGGCGATATCCCGTCGACCCGGCCGACATTCCGGGCAGCCACCGGCGGGCCTTCGCCGCCATGCCCGAGCGGGACGGGGCCAAGCTGGCGGACATGCTGGCGGCGGGCATCGGGGACTTCCTCAACGTCACCCGAGGACGCTCGGCGGATCATCCCCTGCGTTGGCACGGCCCCCTGACCCTGTCGTGCGCCACCACCACCTGCACTCTGCTCGGGGAACAGCTTCTCCACGGGTGGGACATCGCCGGGACGGTCCATGCGCCCTGGGATCTCGATCCCGATGCCGCCCGGTTGGTCATCGCCGGCGTGGCGCCCCTCTTCGAGCTCCGGACCAACCGGGGCGGCGGCGTCCGGATCGAGGCCGGGTACGAGCTCGACGTCGCCGGCGGCCCCCGCCTCTTCGCCTGGTTCCGTGACGGCCGGCTGAGGTTTGACACGTCGCCGTCCGGGGCGGTGGACTGCCGTCTCGGCGCCGACCCGGTGACCTGGCTGCTGGCGCTCTACGGGCGGGTGCCGTGGGACGAAGTCCTGGCGGCGGGACAGGTCACCGTGGCCGGTGGCGAGACGGCGCTGGCGGCGCAGTTCAAAAGCCAGCTGCGCAATCCCTAGCGGGCCCCCGCCTCCTCGATGATCTGGTTGGCGTCGGTGGTGAACTCGGCCTGGGGGGCGTCGCCGCCGATGATGAACAGCAGGACGTGCTCGGTGTCGGGGTCGTCCTGCGTCACGTTCAGGAAGCGGCGGGCGATCCCGGGGGGAAAAGAGACGACGTCGAGGGGACCGAGGTCGACGAAGTCCAGGTCATCGCCCTCGTTCCACTCACAACGCCACGTGCCCGTCATGGGGATGAAGGTCTCGTTGGTGTCGTGGGTGTGCATGAGCGGGCCGTTGCCCGGCTTGGCCTTGCAGTAGCCCACGTTGAAACCCTCGGCGATCGGAATCGCCGCCTGCTTGGAGTTCTCGTCGCCCACCGGCGACAGGATCGTGGCTTCATCAGAGGGAGGGGGCTGGAACCCGATCACGTTGATCAGCGTGCGCTCACAGCCATCGATCTCGCTGTCAGGTAGACCTCGATTCGACCCCTCGAGGTCCTTGAAGAAGGCGATCCGCTGCATCATCTCGTCTCGGGAGATCGTACGGATGTCCCTCCAGGCGTCGCCCATGAGCCCTCCCCTCATCGCACCGGCATCGGGCCCACACTGCTCGCCGCCGGGGATTTGTCAAGACCCACGGTGGCCGTTGCCTGCAGCTTCGCCGTGTGGAACGATCGGCGGTTCCGAGGGAGACCCTCCGGACGGCGATTCCCGGGGGCCGTTCGTAGGGGGAGGGCGGGGGGCGCCATGGCACCGGACGATGCGGTCTGGGCTCCAGGGGTTGATTCCGGCGCGCCCGATGACGGAGGGGGACACCGATGGCGATAACGGAGTTGGACGCGCTCACCGATTGGCACCGCCCACTACCGGACACCGATTTCTTCACTGCCGCCAGCGTGGCCGAGGCGACGCAGCTGGCAGCACGACCCGGCGCCCAGTTCATCGCCGGGGGAACCGCACTGGTCCGCTTCGGCCGCTGGGGCGGCCAGGTGCCACCGGCGCTGGTCTACATCGGCCGCCTGGACGAGTTGCGGGAGATCGCCGCCGACGACGGCCGGGTGCGCCTGGGCAGCCAGGTCGTCCACAGCCAGCTGGCCACCAGCCCGGTGATCCGGGCGCGGACGCCGCTCCTGAGCCAGGCCGCCGAGGAGGTGGCCGGTCCCGCCGTCCGCAATCTGGCCACCCTGGGCGGCAACATCGTCATCAACTGGGACCTGGTGCCGCCGCTTCTCGCCCTCGACGCCCTGGTGCACGTGCACGACGGCTCGGGGGAGAAGACGCTGCCGCTGGCTGCCCTCTACGACGAGAGCGGCCAGCCCCGACTGGGTTCGGCGGAGCTGATCACCGCCGTCACCGTGGCCGGCGACCTGCCCGCCACCTCCTACCAGAAGGTGGCGCGCCGCCATGCCGCCTCCCGTGCCGTCATGGGGGTGGGTGTGGCCATGGAAGTGGTCGACGGTGCCTGCCGTGAGGTCCGCATCGGCCTCGGCGGAGCCGGGTTGCACTCCCGCCGGCTGACGGCGGCCGAGGACGAGCTGCGGGGCCAGGTGCTCACCGACGCCGTGGTGGCCCGGGCCGGGGAGATCGCCGTGGCCGACGCCGCCGACGCCTTCGAAGTCATGGACGCCAGCCCCTGGTACAGCCGGGAGATGGCTCGGGTCATGACCGAGCGCGCCATCAACGGCGCCGCCGGCCG
Organism: Acidimicrobiia bacterium; assembly: GCA_044870155.1. Classification (GTDB taxonomy): domain Bacteria; phylum Actinomycetota; class Acidimicrobiia; order IMCC26256; family BP-133; genus CAWBJP01. Next base: position 11,982 of record JBIOYN010000391.1, read on the forward strand.
GCCCGTGGTCTGAGGGGAGGGACATGAAGCACACCATCGCCTTCGAACTCAACGGCCGCGCCGTCGAGGTGGCCGGTGTCCGATCCACGCTGTCGCTGCTCGAGTTGCTCCGGGACGAGCTCGGAGTGACCAGCCCCAAAGCGGGCTGCCTGAGTGGTGACTGCGGTTGCTGCAACGTCCATCTCGACGGGCACGTCATCCCGTCCTGCCTCCTCCTGGCCCCCATGGTCGAGGGACGGCGGGTGACGACGGTGGAGGGTCTCAGTTCGGGCCCTGATGACCTCGCTCCGCTCCAGGAGGCCTTCTACGAGAACCTGGCCGCCCAGTGCGGGTTCTGCACCAGTGGCCAGTTGATGACAGCGCAGGCCCTGCTGGCCTTGAACCCCGAGCCGACCAGGGCCGAGGTCAAGGCGTGGATGGCCGGAAGCCTCTGCCGGTGCACCGGCTACTACAAGATCATCGACGCGGTGCTGGATGCGGCCGGCCGTGTGGGGGTCGGTCCGGTCCCGACCCAAGGGAGGGCGTGATGAGCATCGAGGCACCGCCGCAACGGCCGACCACCATCGTCGGGCAGCGTGCCCTCCGCTCGGAGGGTCGGGGCCTGGTCTCGGGGCGGGCCAAGTACATCGGCGACCTGTACCTGCCGGGCATGCTCCACGTGCGGGCCAAGCTGGCGCCCTACGCCAACGCCCGCATCCTCAGCATCGACACCAGCCGGGCGGAGGCCCTGCCCGGCGTGGTGGGTGTCGTCACGCACCGGGACGTGCCCGTCAACCGCCATGGCCTCTTCGTCCAGGATCAGCCCGTCCTGGCCGACGACTACGTCCGCCACCTGGGCGAGCCCGTGGCCGCCGTGGCGGCCGTGGACGAGCTCACGGCCGCCGAGGCCGTCGAGCTCATCGAGGTCGAGTACGAGCCCCTCCCGCCCGTGGTCGACGCCCTGGCGGCCATGGCGCCGGACTCCCAGGTCATCCACGAGGGCGGCAACGTCGTCCTGCTCCCCGGCTACGACGTGAGCCGTCGGGTCCGGGTAGGCGACGTGGACGCCGCCTTCGCCGAGGCGGACGTCATCGTGGAGAGCACCTACAGCACCGGGGTGCGGGAACACGCCGCCATGGAGACCCACGCCAGCGTGGCCGAGGTGGACGGCACCGGCAAGGTCACCATCTACACCTGCAGCCAGGCCCCTCACCTGCACCAGATGTTCATCGCCGGCATCCTCAAGATGCCGCTCCACAAGGTCCGGATGGCCGGCGGCCGCGTCGGGGGTGGCTTCGGGAAGGGGAACGACCTCTGCGTCGACCACATCACCGCCCTCCTGGCCCTGAAGACCCAGCGGCCGGTCAAGTGGGTGCTGACGCGCGAGGAGGAGAACCTCTGCACCAGCAAGGACCAGGCGTATCCCAGCATCCTCCTCAAGTCGGCCGTCAAGCGCGACGGCACCATCATCGGGCGCAAGGTGGAGGCCATCCAGGACACGGGCGCCTACAACCTCTTCGGGAGCGGCGGCATCGACAAGATCGCCGTCTACCTGCGGGGGCCCTACAACATCCCGAACTACTGGTTCGACGGGTGGGTGGTGTACACGAACAAGCCCCCGTCGGCGGCCATGCGCGGCTTCAACGTCGCCGACGCCCACGTCGCCTACGAGGGTCATACCGAGGAGATCGCCGTCGCCCTGGGCATGGACCCGCTGGAGCTGAGGCTGAAGAACCTGGTGGTCACCGGCGACGCCACCAGCACCCACGGGATCTTCCGGGACGCCACCGTGCGCGAATGCGTCGAAGCGGCCGCCGAGCGGTTCGGCTGGGCCCTCCCCGGCGAGCAGGGCCCGCACGCCGTCCGGCCGGCGCTCACTGACCACCCCGGGGTGAATCCCTCCAAACGCCGCGGGGTCGGCATCTGCGCCGGTTTCCAGGGCACGGGGCTGACGTGCGGCTCCGATCCGGGCACGGCCGAGATCGAGATCATGGGTGACGGCAGTGTGCTGTGCCGGGTCGGGGTGGCGGAGATCGGCGCCGGCGAAGGCACGGTGCTGGCCATGATCGCGGCCGAGGAGCTGGGCGTGCCGCTGGAGACGGTGACGGTGACGCTGGGCGACACCGAGACCACGCCGTTCGACACCGGCACGTTCGGCAACCGCGTCACCTACATCAACGGCCAGGCGGTGCGGAAGGCGGCCCAGGAGCTGCGGACCAGCGTGTTCGGGCTGGTGGCGAAGCAGCTCGAAGTGGACGCCGACGGCCTGCAGATGGCCGAAGGGCTGGTCTTCTCGGAGAAGAACCCCGAGCAGCAGATGGCGCTGGCCCAGATCGCGGGCATGACCCAGTGGTCCGGCCAGGCCCCCCTGATCGGACGGGGCGGGTACCTGGTGGAGGGCAAGGCCTTCGACAACGAGACGGGGGCGGCGACGCCCACCGAGCAGTACATCTACGCCGCCTGCATGCTCGAGGTGGAGGTCGACACCCGCACGGGCATGGTCGACGTGGTCCGCTCGGTGCTGGTGCACGACGTCGGCAAGGCCATCAACCCGCTGTTCTGCGAGGGCCAGATGGACGGGGGCATGGCGTTCGGGATCGGGATGGCCCTGCTCGAGGACCTCTATCCCCACTACCCGGCCATCCTCCCCGTGGCCCGCGGCCTCCACGAGTACAAGCTGGCCACCACCATGGACATGCCCGACGACCACACCAACGTGATCCTTGAGATCCCGTCCGAGTCCGGTCCCTTCGGCGCCAAGGCACTGGGGGAGTACACCGCCAACCTCCAGGCGCCGGCCATCATCAACGCCATCCACGACGCCACCGGCGTCTGGGTCCGGCAGGTACCGGTCTCGCCCGAGGCCCTGCTCAAGCTGCTGAAGGAGCAGGGATCGGCAGGGTAGTCCCGGGGTGCGAAGGCGCTCCGCCCGCAGAGCCGCTCCCTGACTACATTCGCCGCTATGACCAGCCAACAGGACAAGGCGGCGCAGTTCCTCGATCTCCACCACAAGGGCGGTCCGTTGCTGATCCCCAATCCCTGGGACGAGGGCTCGGCCCGGCTGCTCGCCTCGCTGGGATTCGCGGCGCTGGCCACGACCAGCGGCGGCTTCGCCGCCACCCTGGGGCGACTGGACTACAACGTCACCCGCGAGGAGGCTCTGGGCTACGCGGCCCGGATCGTGGCCGCCGTGGACATCCCGGTGTCGGCCGACCTGGAGAACTGCTTCGCCGACGATCCCGCCGGCGTGGCCGGCACCATCGAAGGTGCCCTGGACGCCGGCCTGGCGGGTTGCTCGGTGGAGGACTTCACCCGGGATCGCGACGACCCCATCTATGACGTCGATCTCGCTGCCGCCCGGGTCGAGGCCGCGGCCGAGGTGGCGCACCGGGGGCCGGTCCGGCTGGTGCTGACGGCCCGGGCCGAGAACTACCTCCACGGACGGAAGGACCTGGCCGAGACCGTCACCCGGCTCCAGCGGTACCAGGAGGCGGGCGCCGACATCCTTTACGCCCCTGGGATGACATCCCTGGAGGAGATCCGCCAGCTGGTCGCCTCCGTGGACCGGCCGGTGAACGTACTGCCCCTGCCCGGTGGCCCGCCCGTGGCCGAGCTCGAAGCCGCCGGCGTCCGACGCATCTCGGTGGGTGGCGCCTTCGCCTACGTGGCGCTGGGCGCGGTCGTCACCGCCGCCCAGGAGCTGCGGGACCAGGGCACCTACGGATACTGGGAGCAGGCCAAGATCGGGATCAGCGCCGCCCGCTCCGCCTTCGGCGCCTGAGGGACCCGCGCTCGGGACCGTGGTCGTGGCCGACCGGGTGACCGAGGTCCTGCGGGCGGCGGCCGGCGCCCTCGAGGCGGAACGCCTGGAGCCCCAGGGGACGCCGCTGCGGGGCGGGGACCGCGCCGTCGTCATCCGCGTCCTGGTCGACGGAGGACCGGCCTCGGTGGTGGTGAAGGCGTTCGACGCGGCTCGGGCCGGGGACGGTTTCGTCCGGGAGGCAGCCGCCCTGCGCGTGGCCGGCGAAAGGGATGGTCCTGTTCCCCGCCTCCTAGCGTTGGCGGCCGAGGTCCTGGCCGCGACGCGCCGGAGCTGGGGCGTCGTACCGCTCGACCTGGCGCCCGCCCTCCGCTGACGGCTACGGAGGGGTCCCGCTGGGGGTCCCGGCCATGGGCAGCGGGCGTTCCAGCCGGCGCCGGTCCCAACGGCCGGGCCCGGCGGCGGCCTCGTAGGTGGTCTGGAGGAACGCCAACAAGGTGGCGTCAGGGTCATCGGCCTGGCGCACCACCTCGTAGGGCAGCAGGTACTCGCCCAGCTCCGGGTCGTAGCGGGCGTCCGCCGGCGCCACCGGCCACCGCCGGAACCCGTCGGGCTCCGGGTAGGCGTAGGCGTAGAACACCCCCTCGGAGCCACCGCTGGGCCAGTAGCCGCAGCTGCTCACCTCCTGGCTGTAGGCGTCCTGCATCACCCAGTCGGCGCAGTTCGGCACGCCCCCCGGGTGCAGGGGTGCATCCCGGCCCGAGAAGCGGGTGACGGCCAGGTCGAAGCCACCCCAGAAGAAGTGGACCGGGCTCACCTTGCCCACGAACCGGGACCGGAACAGGGTCAGCACCCGGTGGGCCTGCACCAGGGAGAGCCAGAAGCGGTGGGCGTACCCGGCGTCGTAGCTGGCATGGGTCTTGTCGTCGGGGAAGGGGATCGCCACCGGCACCTCGACGGGCCGGGCCAGGATGTCCACGGTGACCCCGACCTCGGTGAGCCGGGCCATGGTCTCGGCGTGGAAGTCGGCCACGGTGCGCGGCTCGAGTCCGACGCGCCCTTCGGCACCGTCGGTGGTGCGGATCTCGAGCACGTGTCGGACGAAGTCGAACTGCATCTCCACCCCCCGGCCGCCGTCGGGCATCAGCGACGTGGTCAGGCCCCGGGCGTTGACGTAGAGGGGCACCTGCCAGGAGTGGTTGATCCACGGCTCGAGCGCCAGGCGGACCTTGCCCACGACCTGGGTCCAGAGGTGGAGCGTGTCCCGGGTGTCCGCCCACGCCGCCAGGGGCAGCTCCGGCCACACCGCCGTGGCACCGTCCATGGCGGCCGCCTACCCGCCCGCGGCGGCCAGGCCGGCCTGGGCGACCTCCATGTCCTGGGAGTAGTGGCCGCCGCTGACGCCGATGCCGCCGATGACGGCGTCCCCGCTCTTGATGGGGTAGCCGCCGCCGAACACCACGAGCCGGTCGATGCCGGCGGGGGCGCCGGCGGCCAGCGGCGGGTCGTCCTTGATGAAGTCGTGCCAGCCGTGGGTGGGCAGGCCGAAGCCGATGGCGGTGTAGGCCTTGTCCTGGGCCACCTGCACGCTGAGAAGGGCGGCGCCGTCCATGCGGCTGAACGCCTTGAGGACGCCGCTCTCGTCGACCACGGCGATGACGAACGGGTGGCCCATCTGCTGCGCCTTGGCCTCGGCGGCGGCCACCACCCGGTGGGCGAGGTCGCTGGTGATGCTCTGCTTGGTGAAGGTCATGTCAGACACGCTGCCTCCTGGTCGATGGTGGACGGGGTGCTCTAGGCACGGAAGCGGTCTTCGAGCTCGTGGATCTCCGGGAGCCCGATGAAGTCGAGGAACTCCCCGAAGCGGGGGAGCTGGTCCATGATCGGAAGCGGGGTCCCCGCCGCCCGGATCTCGGCCAGGGCCTGGCGCATCCACCGGGTCGTCCCCAGCAGGGTGGCGATGGGGAAGATCACGATCCGGAAGCCCAGCTCGGCCAGGGCGGCATGGTCGAGGGGCGGGGTCTTGCCGCCCTCGGCCCAGTTGAACAGCAGGGGGACCCCCGCCAGCTCCCGGGCCACGGTCGCCACCTCCTCCTCGGACTCGGCCGCCTCCACGAACAGGACGTCGGCGCCGGCGTCGCGGTAGCGCCGGGCCCGGTCGATGGCGCTCGCCATGCCCTCGACGGCCCGGGCGTCGGTGCGGGCGATGATGAGGAAGTCATCCGAGGCGCGGGCGGCCACGGCGGCGCGGACCTTGGCCTCCATCTCCGCCGCGGGGATGACCTGCTTGCCTTCCATGTGCCCGCACTTCTTGGGTGCCACCTGATCCTCGATGTGGATGGCGGCCACCCCGGCCCGCTCGTACTCCTGCACCGTGCGGATGACGTTGAGCGGGTTGCCGTAGCCGGTGTCGGCATCGGCGATGACGGGCAGCTCGCAGGCGGCCACGATGCGGGCCGCGTTCTCGACCATCTCGCTCATGGTGAGCAGGCCCACGTCGGGCCGCCCGAGCAGGGCGGCGGCCGTCCCGAACCCCGTCATGTACACCGCCGGGAATCCGGCCTCCTCCACCAGGCGGGCACCGAGGGCATCGAACACTCCCGGGGCGAGGACCGGTTCGGGCCCGGCCAGCAGATCACGCAGCCGGCGGGGTCCGGGCGGGGCTGCCCCCAGGAACCGTCCCATGGCCACCTCCCTTCGCCGACGCCCGATCCAGTCGCGGAGGCTAACGGGGCGGTCAAGCCCGCCGGGCACGGGCCCGGCGCTTGCCCTCGTGCATGGCCTGGACCCGGGAGCCGGGGATGGAGCGGCCCTCCTCGACCAGGTCGGCGGGGAGATGTTGCCGCTCGGGCATGTGCTGAACCCAGGGGTCGGAGTCGCCCAGGAGGGCGGCGGCGTTGTGGAGGGTGAAGTCGGCCGGGGCCACGGAGTCGATGTCGTCCCAGGCCACGGGGAACGACACCGGGACGCCGGGTCGGGCCCGGGGGCTGAAGGCCGCCACCACGGTCGCCCCGCCGGCCCGGGTGGAGTCGAGGAAGACCTTCCCGCCCCGGTCCTCCCGGATGAAGGCGGTGGTGGCGAGGGTGGGATCGAGGCGCTCGGCCCGGACGGCCAGGGCCCGGGTGGCGGCAGCCGCCTCCTCGGTGGTGGTCACCCCGGCGACGGGGACGTACACGTGGACGCCCTTGGCCCCGCTCGTCTTGACCGCTCCCTCCAGGCCGGCGTCGGCCAGCGCCTGGCGCACGAGGTGGGCGGCGCGCACCGCCAGGGGGAAGGCCTCACCTTCGGGGGGATCGAGGTCGAGGATCAGGTGCGTGGGGTGATCCCAGGCGCCGGCCCGCACCAGCGCCGGGTGGTACTCGACGGCCCGCTGGTTGGCGAACCACAGCAGGGTGCGCCGGTCGTTGCACAGGGCGTAGGCCACGTCGCGTTTGGACGCCTCGGCCCACACCGTGACCGTCGGGATCCATTCCGGGGCGTACCTGGGCACGTTCTTCTGCATGAAGGGCGCGTCGCCGCGGTGTACCCGGATGACAGACAGCGGCCGGTCCTCGAGGACGGGGATGATGCGGTCGTGGACGGCGTCGAGGTAATCGACCAGGTCCCGTTTGGTGGCCTCCGCCCGATCGAAGAGCGGCTGGTCCAAGTTGGTGAGCGGTACGCCGTCCCGCTCGTCGTCGCTGCCCATTGCGCACCATCCCCGTCTACCGTGTCGATTCTCGCGGCCATGGCCTTCCGGGCGCAGAAAGTCTCGTATGTGGCACTTCTTGCGCCCAGAACGTGCACACCCCGACCGGGTGACGCTTGAGTCCCGGTCCCTAGGTCATTCGCAGAAGCGGATGGTGGGCGCCCACAGGCTCTGAACCTTGTCCCCGTCGATGTCGAACTGGTAGGCGGTCTGGCCGCTCCTGGTCACCGAGGCGATGCTGATCCCGAACACGTCCTGGGTGGAGTCGTCGACCTTCAGGCTGTAGCCGCCGGTGCTGTAGGCCTGCCTGGCCTCGGCCAGGGTGGAGCCGGGGCCGATGCCCTCGGCCGTCATCCCCTGGTGGAGGTTGATGCCGCTGAGGACGTCGTCGTCGAAGTAGGCGGCGCCGTTCTCGGTTCCGGCGATCGTCCCCACGATCTCCCCCGGCCCGCCCAGCTCGCAGCCCGGACGGGTGTCGTTGACGAGGCGCGCCACCGTGGCCTGGTTGAGGGTCATGCCCAGGCGGAGGTTGCCGTAGCCCTGGGGCGTGAGCCGGGTCTCGCTCGCCGGCACGGTGGTGGACGTCGCCTCCGGGGCGGTGGTGGCCGACGTGGTCGAGCTGGACGGAGCGGAGGCCGATGGCGGGTCGTCGCCGTTGCAGGCGGCGCCGGCCAGTAGAGCGGCGGCCAGGACCAGGGTGGAGGCGGCGCGGGTGGAGAACATGGGCGGGTTCCTTGTCAACCCTGCTCTGTATCAGGTGGGGGCGGGTGAGGGGCGGCCAGGGTGAAGGCCTCGGGCCCCGGTCCGGAGGCCTGCAGGAGGTCGAGGCGGCGGACGGCGTCCTCCACCGGCGGCCGCTCCCCGACCGGCAGCCACCAGCACACCAGGTAGGGCTCGGCGTGCTCCTCGAACCACTCGTGGCGGCGGCGGAAGAAGGCCAGGTGCCGGCCCCGGTAGGCGAAGCGGCGCAGGGCCTCGGGGTCCTCCCATACGGACAGGTTGACGACCAGCAGGGGGTCCTCGTAGGCGGGCACGTAGCTCGACGAGCGGCCGTCGTCGTCCTGGAGCCGCCACACGAAGCCGGGTGAGGCCTCGGCCAGTTGGTTGACGGCGTCGAGGGCGTCGACGAACTCAGCGATGTCGGGATGGTCCAGCGGGTGGTGGAGCCGGGCGATGTTGAACTGGGCCAGATGGTGGACCACGGGCGCCAGACTACGGTCCGGACGATGCCGGCATGGCGGCTACGGCCAGGACCCCTCGACCGGGAGATCGCCCGCCTCGCCCTCCCCGCGCTCGGCGCTCTGGCCGCCGAGCCGCTCTACGTGCTGGCCGACACGGCCGTCGTCGGGCACCTGGGGACGCCCCAGCTCGGGGGTCTGGCCGTGGCCGGCACCGTGCTCACCAGCTCCTTCTGGGTGTTCAACTTCCTGGCCTACGGCACCACCGCGGCGGTGGCCCGGGCCATCGGGGCCGGCCGGGAGCTGGCCGCCGCCCGCCAGGCGGTGCAGTCGCTGTGGCTGGCCGCCGGCCTTGGCTCCCTGCTCGCCGTCCTCGGGGTGCTGGGTGCGCCCGGAGCCGTCCGGCTCATGGGCGCCTCCGAGGTGGTGCGGCCCCACGCCCTCGTCTACCTGCGGCTCTCCGCTCTCGGCGCCCCCGCCGTCCTCGTGGGCCTGGCCGGCGTCGGTTATCTCCGGGGTCGCCTGGACACCGCCGGCCCGCTACGGATCGCCCTCGCCGCCAACGTGGTCAACCTGGTCGGTGAGGTGGTGCTCATCTACGGCCTGGGGATGGGCCTGGCCGCTTCGGCGCTCACCACCGTCGTGGCCCAGACGGGGGCGGCGGTGGTGTTCGCCGGGCTGATCCTCGACGACGCCCGCAGGGCCGGGGTGAGCCTCCGGCCCGATGCCATCGCTCTGCGGGGGCTCCTGGTCGTGGGCCGGGACCTGTTCGTGCGGACCGGCTCCCTGCAGGGCGCCCTGGCCCTGTCCACCGCTGTGGCCTCCCGGCTGGGCACCACCCAGGTCGCCGCCCACCAGGTCGCCCTCCAACTGTGGCTGTTCCTGGCCCTGGTGCTCGACGCCCTCGCCATCGCCGCCCAGCCCCTGATCGGCCGTCTGCTCGGCGCCGGGCGGGCCGCCGAGGCCCGGGCCGTGTCCGAACGGCTGCTGGGCTGGGGGGTGCTGGCCGGCCTGGGGCTGGCGCTGGCCATCGCCGGCGCCCACCCGGTGCTGCCCGGGCTCTTCACCGCCGACCGGCGGGTCGAGGCCATGATCGGCGACCTGCTGTGGATCGTGGCCCTGTTCCAGCCGCTCAACGCCGTGGTGTTCGTTCTCGACGGGATCCTCATCGGGGCCCACGATCTGCGCTACCTGGCCGGGGCCATGCTCGTCTCGTTGGCCGCCTTCGTCCCCTGCGCACTCGCCGTCGCCGCCCTCGACCTGCCGCTGGCCGCTCTGTGGGGCGCGCTCGGGCTGTTCATGGTCGCCCGGCTGGCCACCATGGCGACGCGGTACACCGGCACGGCCTGGATGGTGGTGGGGGCGCGGGACTGACGGGGTCAGCTGGAGAGCTTGCGCTCCAACGGGGTGCGGAACTTGGGGATGACGGGGGTGGCGTCCAACCACTGGTGGAGCCGGACGGCCTCGGCGTCGATGGCGGCGGCGGCTTCGTCGCCGACCGGTTCGAGGAGGTGGAGGATCACCTCCCCTTCCGGACGCTGAGCCCAGCCACCCACCACCCGCCCGTCGCACCACACCGTCGGGCCGGCGTTGCCGTTGGTGTCGAAGAGAGCGGGGCGGTGCGGACCCAGGTACCAGTCCCGCTCCGTCCAGCCCATGACCGTGGGGTCGAGGGCGGGGAGGAGCGCCACCCACGGCCCGGGAGAGGCCACGGGCTCGACGTCGTCGGCCAGGACCAGGCCGGGGCCGGGTCCTCCTTCGAGTTCGACCTCGATGACGTCGAGGGCCGCCAGCGCCGCTTTGGTGGCCGTCACCGTCCACCCTGTCCACCACTTCAGGTCGGCGGCCGTCGCCGGCCCGAAGGCGCGCAGCCAGGCCCGGGCCAGCTCGGCCCGGGCCGCCTCCACCGGGAGGTCGGGGATGGGCGCCCCCAGCCAGGACTCGACCAGGGCCCACCGGTACTGGGTGCCCCGCCACGTGCCCCGGGGCCGGCCCCGCACGATGCGGCCGTCGGCGGCCAACCCCAGGAGGACCCGGGTGGACATGCCGATGACGCCGGCCCACTTCCGGCCCTCGCCGTAGGGGATCTGGCGGCCCAGCTCGGGCACCTCGGCGGCCAGCTCGTTGGCCGTCGACGGGCCCCGCCGGGCCAGGGCCTCGAGGGTCTGCGCCTCGACGCTGGCCAGCCACCGGGCCGGGTCCTCGCTGATGCCGCCCGCGGCCAGGAACTGCAGGGTCCGACGCCGCTCGTTGGCGGCGATGGCCTGCGTGGCGGCGGCCTGGACCACGGGCACGACGTCGAGGGGGAGGACGAACATGGTCCGGCGCATGGCCAGCATCCGCACCAGCGAGCGCTCTTCGTAGAGCGCCCGTTCCACGGTCTCGATGTCGCCGCCGTCCAGTCGGGCCCGGGCGGACAGGAAGACCGTGGCCGGATCGGTGGCGTGGAGGCCCACCAGGTCACGCGCCACCGCGGTGATGTCGGCAATCCGGGCACCCGGTGCCAGGTGATGACGGAGGGCCAGGCGGGCCCGGCGCTCGTCGACCGATATCCGTTGCACCGGCACGGCAGCGTACGTTCGCCGGGGCCTCTGGGAGCACCTGGAATGCCTTCTTTCGGGTGTGGCGGTTAACGCGAAAAAAGAGGGTATTTCAACCTTCCCTCAAAGTGAGTGATGATGTTGTCTGGAACTGACGCTCCAGGGGGAGGGTGTTTCCGCCGCGAGCGGATCATGCAAGGAGGGAGGACACAGTGTCTGTGGAATCCGGAGTGGCCTCAGAGAATGCTGTGGAAGTAATCCGCGAGGTACCCGTCGCCGCCCGCGCCAGTGGAGACCCCCAGGTCTTCGGATGGCTGGCATTCGTGGTCGGCTCGACGTGCCTCGGGTTGTCGTTGGTCGGATATGTGCCGGCGGGGACTTTGGGGGCCCCATTGGCGATCATTTTCGGCTGCACGGCACTGGCCCTGGTGATCTCGACGATTTGGGCCGCCTACCTCGGGCAGTCGTACGTGGCAGGCGCGTTCGGGATCTTCAGCACGTTCTGGGTCAGTTACACGCTTCTCGTTCTGGGGCTGCAACACAACTGGTTCCTGATTCCGGCGGAGGCGGTGAAGAGCTCGGTCCTGGCGTTCATCGGCGCCTGGGCGGTCGGGATCTTCCTGCTCACGCTGTCGTCGGTGCGCCTGCCGTCGCTCTACACGATCGACATCGCGCTCGTTGACTTGGCGCTCATCATTCTGTTCTTCGCCAACAACAGCGGGTCGGCGGGCCTGACCAAGCTCGGCGGTTACGTCGTGCTGAGCTTTGCCGCCATTGGGGCCTACATCTGGCTCAGTGTCGCGGATGTGTCGCTGGGTGGGCCGGGCTACCCCGTTGGGAAGCCCATGCGCTCCTAGCACCGTTCATACCCTCGGTCTCCGAGGGCAGAGTTTTCCGAAGCGAGCCGGCCGGGCCCACCGGCCGGCTCGCGGCGCGCCAGAAACCCCTGGCACTCCCGGCTCGCCTGGCGGAGGAACTCCCTTCGGTTCGAGCCCACCGCCAGCAGGGCCTCCCGGTGGTCGAACCAGGCGGCGACCACGGTGGCGACGAAGAACAGCCGGAACTGGATCACCCACAGCTTCCTGCGCCGCGCCGGCCAGCGGGCCTGCCAGGCGGCGAAGCGGTCGGCGTGGAACTCGAGGTGGCGGACCTCGTCTCCGAGCATGAGCCCGCACACCTCCCCGAGGACGTCGTCACCGGTGTGGAGGTGCAGGAGCCGGTAGTAGGCCGTCCCCACGAGCTCGGCGATCAGCAGCGTCTGGATGGCGAACCGCACCCCCAGCGCCCGCCGGATGAGCCGGAAACAGGCATGGCTCCAGTGCCTGGTGACAAGCGTGCCGCCGTAGCGCCCGACGAGGTGCTCGAGGAGGCGGGCGTGCTCCTGCTCCTCGGCCACGAAGAGCCCGAGCGCCTCGAGGTAGTCGGGATCGTCCGGATGCGATCGACGGCCCTCGGCGAGGAGGAAGCTGCCGTCGCCGCTCTCGCCGAGTTGGAAGTGGGACAGGGAGCGGGCCAGCTTCGCCGCCGTCACCCGGTCCTCGCGGCAGGGCCGGTCCCAGTGCGGCTCGGGGCGGTGCAGGCGGTTGGTCTGGAAGTGTCGGAGCCATGCGTTGGAGTTCATGGCGTCCAGGAGAGCAGGGGATTCGGGCGGATCCGCCGGGCCGACCGGGATCTTGGGCGGAAGTCCGGGAACCCTCCACAATCTCCGCGCCATACAGTGACAGGCCGTGACCACCGAGGCCGTCCGCTCCGACTTCATCCGCGACGTGATCGAGGCCGACCTCCGCACGGGCAGGTACGGGGGCCGGGTCCTCACCCGGTTCCCTCCTGAGCCCAACGGCTATCTGCACATCGGCCACGCCAAGTCGATCTGCCTCAACTTCGGGGTGGCCGAGCAGTACGGCGGGCACTGCAACCTGCGCTTCGACGACACCGACCCGGAGAAGGAGGACGTGGAGTTCGTCGACTCCATCGAGGCCGACGTGCGCTGGCTCGGCTTCTCCTTCGGTGACCAGGAGTTCTACGCCTCGGACTACTTCGAGGAGATGTACCAGCTGGCCGAGGACCTCGTCCGCGAGGGCAAGGCCTACGTCGACCACCTGAGCGACGAGGAGATCAAGGACTACCGGGGCTCGCTCTCCGAGCCCGGCCGGCCGTCGCCCTACCGCGACCGCCCCGTGGAGGAGAACCTGGCCCTGCTCCGCCAGATGCGCTCGGGGGAGCTTCCCGACGGCACCTGCGTGCTCCGGGCCCGGATCGACCTGGCATCTCCCAACATGAAGATGCGCGACCCGGTGCTGTACCGGATCCGCCACGCCCACCACTATCGGACCGGCGACGCCTGGCCCATCTACCCGATGTACGACTGGGCCCACCCGCTGGGCGACGCCATCGAGGGCGTCACCCACTCCATCTGCACGCTCGAGTTCGAGAACAACCGGGAGCTCTACGACTGGGTGGTGGACAACACCCGGGCCTCGGAACGGCGAGGCCTGGTCCGGCCCTACCAGTACGAGTTCGCCCGCCTGAACCTGGACTACACGGTGATGAGCAAGCGCAAGCTGCTCACCCTGGTGGAGCGGGGCCACGTCAACGGCTGGGACGACCCCCGCATGCCCACCATCGCCGGGATGCGCCGCCGCGGTTACCGGCCCGAGGCCATCCGGGCTTTCGCCGACATGATCGGCGTGGCCAAGGTCAACTCCACCGTCGACATGGGCAAGCTCGAGTTCGCGGTGCGCGACGACCTCAACTGGATCGCCCCCCGGGTCCTCGGCGTCCTGCGACCCCTCAAGGTCACGGTCACCTCCTGGCCCGAGGACGAGGTCGAGGAGCTGACCGCGCCCTACTTCCCACCCGATGTGGGCAAGCCTGGCGAGCGCACCGTGCCCTTCTCCCGGCACCTCCTCATCGAGCGGGACGACTTCGCCCTCGACCCCGCTCCCGGCTACCAGCGGCTGGCACCGGGCCGCACCGTGCGGCTGCGCCACGGCTACTGCATCACCTGCGACGAGGTGGTGGAGGAGGGCGGCGAGGTCGTCGAGCTGCGCTGCTCCCACCTGCCCGGCTCGGTGGGGCAGAACCCCGAGGGGGTCAAGGTCTCGGGCGTCGTCCACTGGGTGTCGGAGCCCCACGCCGTCCCGGGCGAGGTGCGCCTCTACGACCGGCTGTTCAAGGTGGCGCGACCGGAGGACGCCGAGGGCGATTTCATCGCCAACCTCAACCCGGATTCCCTCCAGGTGGTGACCGGCGCCCGGCTCGAGCCCAGCCTGGCCGGGGCCGAGCCCGGCAGCCGCTGGCAGCTGGAACGGCTGGGCTACTTCATGGTCGACCCCAAGGACTCGACCGCCGACGATCTCGTCCTCAACCGCATCGTGACCCTGCGGGACTCGTGGGCCGGGGGCGCCCAGGCGGGCGCCGGCCCCGGCCCCGTGGAGGCCGACGCCCGGCAGCGCTCGGCCAAGGCCGCCACCCGGCCACCCAAACGCAGCCGCAGCGAGTACCGGGCCGAGGCTCGCGCCCGCCACCCCGTGCTGGCCGAGCGCTTCGCCGCCTGGCCGGCGGTGCACGGCCTCTCCGAGGCCGACGCCGACCTCCTCACCGGGGACCGGGCCACCGGCGACCTCTTCGAGGAGGCGGTGGCCGCCGGGGCACCGGCGGGGGCGGTGGCCCGCTGGATCATCAACGAGCTGCCCCGCGAGCTGGGCGACCGCGAGCTCGCCGACACGCCGCTGACCGGCGCCGCTCTCGGTGCCCTGGTGCAGGCCGCGGAGTCGGGCGCCGTCAGCGGGCCGGCGGCCAAGGAGGTCTTCGCCGAGCTCGTCCGGGCCGGGGGCGACCCGGCGGCCATCATCTCCGAGCGGGGCCTGGCCCAGCTGAGTGACGAGGCCGCCATCGCCGGCATGGTCGACGAGGTGCTGGCCGCCCACCCCGACAAGGTGGCCCAGTACCGGGAGGGCAAGACCGCCCTGTCCGGCTTCTTCGTGGGCCAGGTGGTGCGGGCCTCGCAGGGCCGGGCCAATCCCCAGGTGGTCCAGAAGCTGGTCGCCGAGCGGCTCGCCTGACGACGGGGAGGAGCGCTGCTCTCACCGCCGATCCTCCTGGCCCTGGGCGGGTCGGACTGCGAAAGCATCGGCACCGGGTGGCTGGCGCAGCCGGTGAACGCGGTCTCGAGCCTGGCCTACGTGGCCGTGGGCGGGTGGCTGCTGGTCCGGGCCGGAGACCCCGATCGCGACCGTCTGGCCCTCCTGACCACGGGGGCCGCTCTGGCCGGCGTGGGTGTGGCCAGCACCGGCTATCACGGGCCCCAGCCGATGTGGATGGAGCCGGTGCACGACGCCGCCATCGTGTGCCTGGGGGTGGTGCTGGCCGGCCACACCGCCCGGCGGTTCATCCGCCGCCGCCACCGGGCGGGGGACGGCTCAACCCGGGGATGGTGGGTGGTGGCGACGGCGTGCGGGGCGGCCGGGCTGGCCGCCTACGTCGCCGGACGCACCGGTGGGCCGCTGTGCCGGCCCGAGAGCCTGTGGCAACCGCACGCCGCCTGGCACGCCTTGAGCGCCCTCGCCCTGGGGGCGTACACGATGGCCTTGACGCCACCTTTCCGGCCCTTATGAAACCGGTCACTTATCTTTCACACGACAGTTACAAACGCCGAATCTTCACGAAATCTGACGTCCCTACGGTCGGTCGCCATGACGAGACTGCGGGGACTCAAACGGCTGGGGGAGAAGGAGACGCGGCGGCTCTGGGCGGTGATCTTCGCCGGCAAGATGCTCGGCGTCATCGGCACCCTCGGGGTCCTGACCGCCCTGAGCTGGTACTTCCGGTCGCCGGCGGGGGCCGCCCTCGGGCAGGTGGTGGTCCACCGGCCTGACGTCATCAACCCCATCAACACGATGTGGGTGCTGGTGACGGCCTTCCTCGTCTTCTTCATGCAGGCCGGTTTCATGGCCCTGGAAGCGGGCTTCGCCCGCTCCCGGGAGACGGTCAACATCCTGCTGGAGTGCGTCGTCGACACCTGCCTGTGCGGCCTGTTGTTCTGGGCCATCGGCTTCGCCTTCATGTTCGGCGAGGGCAACGGCCTCATCGGCCACCAGTTCTT
>JBIOYN010000392.1:0-3591 GCA_044870155.1 Acidimicrobiia bacterium
TCCGACGTCGCCTCGCTGTTCAGCCAGCTGCCGTAGCAGGGGCCGTAGCCGGAGAGGACCAGTCGGGCGTGGAGCGGGTCGATGGGCCAGGGAGAGCCCACGGCCCGGGCGATGTCGTAGCCGTGGAGGACGTGCTCCCCCAGGCTGATGCACAGGAGGTGAGCAAGGTCCATGGTCACCCCGCCGTGGAAGACGACGGCCTGATCAGCAGGGCGGTAGGCCGTCGCCTCCAGGAGCGCCGCCACCGCTTCGGACAGGAGGCCGGCGACCTTCTCGGGATCCGACTCGGGGATGTCGCCCAGGCGGCGGGCGTTCTGGTCGCGGAGCGCCTCTCTGGTCGTGCTGCCGATGGGGGACGGCATGCCGTCGGTGATGTCCATGTGGATGCCGGTGAGGCTCACCAGGTGAACGGCGGCCTCCCGCACCGTCCACTCCGACCCCGGGATGGGTGCGTGCAGGTCGGGGAGGGAGCGGAGGAGGTCGGCCGTCTGGCGGGCCGTCTCCTCCAGGGCGGAGCGGGCCTGGGCCAGAACCGTGGCTGGGGACATCGGCGCTCCTGGTGTGGAATCCATGGCCAGCCAAGGATGCGCCCGGGTCCATACGCCGCCCTTGCGCGCCGCATACGCCCCCCGGGCCGTCCCCTTCCCGCCGAGGAGCCGCCGTCCTACGCTGCGGCGGTAGTGAACCGGGGGAGGGGGGAGCGATGCCCCCGAGCGGGGACCGGGATGCCATCGACGTGCGCCTGCTCGGCACCTTCGACGTCACCTGTGGCGGACGGGTGCTCGAGATCGGCAGCCCCAAGCAGCGCGCGCTCCTGGCCATGCTCGTCCTCCACCTCAACCGGGTGGTGCCACTCGACGTGCTCGTCGAGGAGCTCTGGAGCGACCGGCGCCTGGCCAGCGCCAGCGCCAGCGCCCAGACGCTGGTCTCCCGGCTGCGCCGGAGCCTCTCCGGGATCTGCCCGGACGAGTCGGTGCTGTGCCTGCGGGGCCGGGAGCCGGGTTACGTCCTGGAGACGAACCCCAGCCACGTGGACGCCAACCGCTTCGACGACCTCTGCGCCCGAGGCCGGGACGCCCTCGGCCGGGGCGAGGCCGAGGCCGCCGCCACCTGCCTGCAGCAGGCCCTCGACCTGTGGCGGGGCCCGGCGCTGGCCGACCTCTCCGACCGGCGGTTCGCCCAGTTGGAGGCCGCCCGGCTGGACGAGGCTCGCCTGGCGGCGATCGAGGAGCTGACCGAGGCCGAGCTGGCTCTGGGTCGACCGGCGGAGGCGCTGGTGCGCCTCGAG
This sequence comes from Acidimicrobiia bacterium, assembly GCA_044870155.1. GTDB lineage: Bacteria > Actinomycetota > Acidimicrobiia > IMCC26256 > BP-133 > CAWBJP01. Next base: position 1,289 of record JBIOYN010000392.1, read on the forward strand.
TCCCATGTGGCCGATCATCCGCTGCGGGAACGCCCCTGGGGCCAGCTGATGATCGCCCTCTACCGGCTGGGCCGCCAGGCCGACGCCCTCCGTGCCTACCAGCGGGTGCGGCGGACCCTGCGGGACGAGCTCGGTCTCGAACCGACGCCCGCGCTCCGCCAGCTGGAAGAGCAGATCCTGCGCCAGTCCCCCGAGCTCGAGGGTCCGGGGACGCCATCCCCGGTGCGGGCGGCCCGCTCCGAGGGGCGGACACCGGGGACCGGCCGGCCGGAAGACACCGTCGTCTTCCTGTTCACCGACATCGAGGCCAGCTCGCGCCGCTGGGAGGGGGACCAGGACGCCATGGCCCAGGACCTGCGCCGCCATGACGAGCTGGTGCGCGGCGCCGTGGAAGACGGCCGGGGCCGGGTCTTCGCCGACACCGGGGATGGATTGTGCGCCGCCTTCTCCACCGCCTCGGACGCCGTGGTCGCCGCCATCGGCGCCCAGCGCGCCCTGCTGACCCAGAACTGGAACTCGCCCGTTCCGCTGCGCGTTCGCATGGCCATTCATGCCGGCGCGGCCGAGCCCCGCGGGGGCAACTACGTCGGGCCCACCCTCAACCGGGCGGCCCGGCTCCTCTCCCTGGGGTCCGGCGGTCAGGTCCTCTGCTCCCAGGCCACCGCCGACCTGCTCCAGGACCACCTCCCCGCCGAGGTCTCCCTCCTCGACCTCGGCGAGCATGCCCTGGCCGACCTCTCCCGTCCGGAGCGGGTGTTCCAGGTCGCCCATCCCGACCTGCCCGCCACCTTCCCCGCGCTGCGCTCGCCCGGCCGTCGCCGGCACAACCTCCCCACCTCCCTCACGTCGTTCGTCGGCCGGGCCCGGGAGCTGGATGACGTCCGGGACCTCCTCAAGGCGTCGCGTCTCGTCACCCTCACCGGGGTGGGTGGAGGCGGCAAGACCCGCCTGGCCCTGGAGGCGGTGACCGGCGTCCTCGACACCTTTCCCGACGGCGTCTGGTTGGTGGACGTGGGGCCGCTCCAGGATCCCGCGGTGCTGACCTCGACCGTGGCCGGGGTGCTGGGAGTGGCGACGACGGGACTGGGTGGCTCCCCGGATGCCCTCCTCGACCGGCTGCACGAGCATCTCCAGGGCAAGCGGGCGCTCCTCGTCCTCGACAACAGCGAGCACCTCGTGGAGGCGGCAGCGGACCTGGTCCACTCGCTCCTGGCCGCCTGCCCCGGTCTCAGCGTGCTCGTCACGAGCCGGGAGATTTTCGGGTTGGGCGGGGAAGTGGCGTGGCGGGTGCCACCGTTGTCCCTGCCCGGATCCGCCGCCCTCGAGGACCTCGAGGCCTCGGATGCGGTGGCCTTGTTCTGCGAGCGGGCCCGGACCGCCCAGCCGGGGTTCGGGCTGACCCCGGTCAACGCCGCCGCCGTGGCGCAGATCTGCCGGCGTCTGGACGGCATTCCCCTGGCCCTCGAGCTGGCGGCCGCCCGCATCCGGGTCCTCGGGGCCCACGACCTGGCGGGGCGCCTCGACCAGCGTTTCCGGGTCCTCACCGGAGGGACTCGCACCGCCGTCTCCCGCCATCAGACGTTGCGGGCGACGATGGACTGGAGCTACCAGCTCCTGCCCGCCGCCGAGCAGGCTGTGCTGCGCCGGCTCGCAGTCTTCCCCGGCAGCTTCGACCTGGGGGCGGCGGAAGCGGTGGCGACGTGCGGAGAACTGCCGGGTGCGCAGGAAGGTGTGGAGGTCCTCGACCTCCTCTCCGGGGTAGTGGACAAGTCCCTGGTGGGGGTGGAGAGCGAGGGCGTCGAGGTGCGCTACCGCCTGCTCGAGATCGTGCGCGAGTACGCCAACGAGCGGCTGGCCGAGGCGGGCGAGGGGAACGCCGCCCGGCGCCGGCACCGGGACTTCTTCCTGGCGCTGGCGGCGACGCAGGAGGACCCGCACGACCGGACGCGCAACTGGTCGACCGGGAATTGGATCCGGCTGGCCGACACCGAGCACCACAACTTCGGGGCGGCGCTGGAGTGGTCGTTCACCGAAGGCGACGACGAAGCCGCCATCGGGCTGGCGGCGGCTCTGTGGCGGTACTGGTGGTGGGCCCGGCCCCTGGAGGGTTGCGACTGGCTGGTGCGGGCGCTGCCCGGCCCGGTCGGGGCCGTGACTCCGGAGCGACTGGAAGCGCTCATCGGCCGGGGGGTTCTGCTCCCGAGGTCGGGGCGGGCCCCGATCAGGGACGGGGAGGAACTGCTGCGGGACGTCGTCCGCCTCGGCCTCGAGGCCGGTGAGGAGGGGGAGGTGGCCCGGGCCCG
>JBIOYN010000393.1:0-9662 GCA_044870155.1 Acidimicrobiia bacterium
AGCCGAAGGCGGAGAACACCGTGCCCATCTCCAGGCCGATGATGCCCCCGCCCACCACCAGGAGCCGCTCGGGGATCTCCCGCAACTCCAGCGCGCCGGTGGAGTCGATGACCCGGGGGTCGTCGGCGGGCACAAAGGGGAGGGAGACGGGCTCGGAGCCGGCGGCGATGATGGCCTGTCCGAAGGCGATGGTGGTGGTGGAGCCGTCGGCGGCGGTGGCCTCGAGCTGGTGGGGCGCGGTGAAGCGACCGTCTCCGGTGACCACGTTCACCGTGCGCTGCTTGGCCAGGCGGGCCAGCCCGCCCGTGAGCCGGGTCACCACCGAGTCCTTCCAGTCCCGGAGCCGGCCGAGGTCGATCTGCGGGTCGCCGAACACCAGGCCGCGCTCGGACATCTCCTTCGTCTCGGCGATGACCCGGGCGGCGTGGAGGAGCGCCTTGGAAGGAATGCAGCCCACATTGAGGCACACACCGCCGAGGACGGGTTCACGTTCGACCAGGGTGACGGTGAGGCCGAGGTCGGCGGCCCGGAAGGCGGCTGAATAGCCGCCGGGGCCGGCCCCCAGGACCAGCAGGTCGGTCTCCACGTCGTTCACAGCACGAGGCGGCGGATGTCTTCGAGGCTCTGGCCCAGGTGGCGCAGGAAGCGGGCAGCCAGAGCCCCGTCGATGACCCGGTGGTCGTAGGACACGGCCAGAGGCAGCATCAGGCGGGGGCGGAACTCCTGCCCGTCCCACACGGGCGCCATCTTGGAGCGGACCACGCCGAGGATCGCCACCTCGGGGGCGTTGACGATGGGGGTGAAGCTGGTCCCGCCGATGCCGCCCAGGCTGGAGATCGTGAAGGTGCCGCCCGACATGTCGGCCGGGGTCAGCTTCCCGTCGCGGGCCTTCTGCGACAACGCCGCCAGCTCCTTCGACAGCTCGGTCACGCCCTTGCGGTCGACGTCGCGCAGGACGGGCACGACCAGGCCCTCGGGAGTGTCGACGGCCACGCCGATGTGCCAGTAGCGCTTGAGGACGAGGCTGTCGCCGGCGGAGGAGAGGGAGCTGTTGAAGGTGGGGAACTCCCGCAGGGCGGCGGCCGAGGCCTTGAGCAGGAAGGAGAGGAGCGTCACCCGGTAGCCCTCGGCTTTGGCCTGGGTGTCGAGCTCCCGGCGGAAGGCGTCCAGGTCGGTGATGTCGGCCTCGTCGGCGTGGGTGACGTGGGGGATGTTGAGCCAGGAGGCGTGGAGCCGGGGACCGGACAGCCGTTGGATGCGCGACAGCGGCTGAGTGTCCACCGGCCCGTACCGGGCGAAGTCGACGGTGGGGACGGGCGGGATGCCGGCGCCGGTGGGCGCAGACGCTGCCGCCGGAGCGGCGGCCGGTGTCGAACCTTGCACCGCAGCCAGCAGGTCGTCTTTGGTGATCCGGCCCTTGGGCCCCGTCCCGGCCACGGTGGCGAGGTCGACTCCGAGCTCCCGGGCCAGCCGGCGGACGCCGGGCCCGGCGTGGGCGCCGTCGGGGGCGGGGGCGGACTCGACGACCGGCTCGGTTTCCACCACGGCCGGCTCGATCACGGGAGAGGGTTCCGGTTCCTGCTGGCCGACCAGGCTGGGAGGCTGGCTCATCCCTCCGTCACCGGGTTCCAGGGTGACGATGGGCGTGCCCTCGCTCACCGTGTCGCCCACCTTGACCAGCACACCGGTGACGGTGCCGTCGGCCGGGGCCGGTATCTCCATGGTGGCCTTGTCGGACTCCAGCACCACCAGGGGATCGTCCTCGCACACCACGTCACCCACGGCCACCAGCACCTCGATGACGGGGACGTCGGAGTAGTCGCCGATGTCGGGGACCCGGACCTGGGTGGCTTCGGAAGTCACGGTCATGGCGTCCTCCCTCCCCTACGCCCGGGCCGGGTCGGGCCGGTCGGGATCGATCCCGTAACGGTCGATGGCCTCCGCCGCCGCCTTGGCCGGCACGACGCCGTCGGCGGCCAGGGCGGAGAGCGCCGCCAGCGTGATGTGGTGGCGGTCGACCTCGAAGAAGGAGCGGAGCCGCCGCCGGTAGTCGGAGCGGCCGAACCCGTCGGTGCCCAGCACCCGGTAGCGCCCGGGCACGAAGGGCCGGATCTGGTCCGGGAAGGCCCGCACGTAGTCGGTGGCGGCAATGACCGGGCCTGGTCGGTTCCCCAGACTCTCCTCCACATACGCCCGTCGCGGTTCTTCCAACGGGTGCAAGGTGTTCCAGCGCTCGGCGGCCAGGCCGTCCCGGCGCAGCTCGGTGAAGCTGGGAACGCTCCACACATCGGCTGCCACCCCCCAGTCGGTGGCCAGGAGCTCGGCGGCGGCGATGACCTCCCGCAGGATGGTCCCGCTCCCCAGCATCTGGACCCGGGGGGCGTCGGGGCCGAGCCCGCCGCCGGGGGTGAGGTCGGCGGGCGAGAACAGGTACATCCCCCGGCGGATGCCCTCCTCGGCGCCTTCAGGCATGGGGGGCTGCCCGTAGTTCTCGTTCATCAGCGTCAGGTAGTAGAAGACGTCTTCCTGGTCGACGTACATGCGCCGCAGGCCGTCATGGATGATGACGGCCAGCTCGTAGGCGAAGGTGGGGTCGTAGGAGACGCAGTTGGGGATCACCGACGAGAAGATGTGGCTGTGCCCGTCCTCGTGCTGGAGTCCCTCGCCGTTGAGCGTGGTGCGGCCGGCGGTGCCGCCCATGAGGAAGCCCCGGGCCCGGATGTCGCCCGCCGCCCAGGCCAGGTCGCCCACCCGCTGGAACCCGAACATGGAGTAGTAGATGTAGAAGGGGATCATGGGCGTGTCGCTGCTGGAGTAGGACGTGGCCGCCGCGATCCAGCTCGACATGGCCCCGGGCTCGTTGATGCCCTCCTGGAGGATCTGGCCGTTTTGGTCCTCCCGGTAGTACATGAGCTGCTTGGCGTCCTCGGGCTGGTAGAGCTGGCCCACCTGGGAGAAGATCCCGAACTGGCGGAACATGCCCTCCATGCCGAAGGTGCGGGACTCGTCGGGGACGATGGGGACGATCCGCTCGCCGATGGCCTTGTCCCGCAACAGGGTGTTGAGGATCCGCACGAAGGCCATGGTGGTGGAGATCTCGCGTTCCCCTGACCCCCCCAGCTGGGCGGCGAAGGCGGCCAGATCGGGGACGGGCAGGGGCGTCGATCGTTCCCGGCGGACGGGCAGGTAGCCGCCCAGGGCCTCCTTGCAGCGCCGGAGGTAGGCCAGCTCCTCGCTGTCCTCTTGGAGGCGGATGTAGGGGTACTCCACCAGCTGCTCGTCGGGGATGGGCAGCGAGAACTTGTCCCGGAAGCGCCGGAGCGAGCCCTCGGCCATCTTCTTCTGCTGGTGCGTGATGTTCTGGCCCTCACCCGCCTCGCCCATCCCGTAGCCCTTGACCGTCTTGGCCAGGACCACCGTGGGCTGGCCGGCGTGGCGGACGGCGGTGGCGTAGGCGGCGTAGACCTTGTTGGGATCGTGGCCGCCCCGGTTCAGGTTCCAGATCTCGTCGTCGCTCATGTCGGCCACCAGGTCGAGGAGCTCGGGGTACTTGCCGAAGAAGTGCTGGCGGACGTAGGCGCCGTTCTTGGACTTGAAGTCCTGGTACTCGCCGTCGACGCACTCCTCCATCCGCTGGAGCAGGAGCCCGGTGGTGTCCTTGGCGATGAGGCGGTCCCAGCCTGCGCCCCAGATGACCTTGATGACGTTCCAGCCCGCTCCCCGGAACACCGACTCCAGCTCCTGGATGATCTTCCCGTTGCCCCGCACCGGGCCGTCCAGGCGCTGGAGGTTGCAGTTGACGACGAAGATGAGGTTGTCGAGCCGCTCCCGGCCGGCCAGGGAGATGGCGCCCAGGGACTCGGGCTCGTCGGTCTCCCCGTCACCGAGGAAGGCCCACACGTGGCGGTCGCTGGTGTCGGCCAGGCCCCGGCAGCCCAGGTACTTGAGGAACCGGGCCTGGTAGATGGCCATGAGCGGCCCCAGGCCCATCGACACGGTCGGGAACTGCCAGAAGTCGGGCATGAGCCACGGGTGCGGGTAGGACGACAGGCCGTCGCCTCCCACCTCCTGGCGGAACCGGTCCAGGTGCTCCTCGGTCAGACGGCCTTCGAGGAAGGCCCGGGCATAGAAGCCGGGGGAGGAGTGGCCCTGGAAATACACCAGGTCGCCGCCGTGATCCTCGGTGGGGGCGTGCCAGAAGTGCATCTGCCCCACGTCGTAGAGCGTGGCCGCCGACTGGAAGCTGGCGATGTGCCCGCCCAGCTCGGATGACTCCTTGTTGGCGCGGAGCACCATGGCCAGGGCGTTCCAGCGGATGAGGGAGCGGATGCGGTGCTCGATGGCCCGGTCGCCGGGATGGGGTTCCTCCCGCTCGGGCGGGATGGTGTTGAGGTAGGGGGTGTTGGGGGAGTAGGGGACCGGCGCCCCCTTGCGGCGGCCCTCGGCGATCAGCTCGTCGAGGAGGAAGTGGGCCCGGTCCGGCCCTTCGAACTCCAGGACGGAGTCCAGCGCCTCGACCCACTCGGCGGTCTCGACGGGATCGGGGTCGACGGTCATGTCCCCTCCTCTCGCGTGGGGCGACGGACAGGCTAGAAGACCTACGACTGGTCGAATTCCGCCGTCACTTCCTGCTCACCTTCGACGCCGAGCACCCGTTCCAGGCCCAGCTTCTCCAGCACCGGGGCGTCGGTGATGCTGAACAGGATGGCGTCGCCGTCCGCCGCCCGGTGGTCGTGGACGGCCCACTGGGGCACGGCGATGATGTCGCCCCGCTCCCAGGGGAAGCGGGTGCCGTCGATGACGCTCTCACCCCGGCGCCGGAACACCTGGTACACGGCGGAGTGGACGTGGCGGTGGGGGGCGGTGCGCACGCCGGCGGGCAGCAGCTGGATGGTCGCTTCCAGGGTGGGCAGCACCGGACCGCCGGTGGCGGGGTCGGAGTAGCGCAGGAGCACGCCGTCCCAGGGGTCGGGGTCGTGGCGCAGGCCCTCGAGGGCGGCGCTGGTGGCCGCCCAGGGGTAGCGCAGCAGGGGCGAGCGGGGGGCGGGACGGGCGCCCTCGGGAGGGTCGGCGGCCCCGGCGCCGGCGGCCACCGCCGGCGGGCGGGCGGGAACGAGCCCGGCGGCGCCGTAGGCCCGCGAGGCCCCGGCCACGTCGACCGTGGGCTGGAGCACGCCCGTGGGATAGAACTCGAAGAACTGGGCGTCGAGGTAGCAGGCCAGCGGCAGGTCGAGGCCGTCGAACCACATCATGGGCTCGTCGGATTCGTTGTGGTGGTCGTGCCAGGCGTAGGAGGGCGTGAGGACGAGGTCGCCGGCGGCCATGTCGCAGCGGTCCCCGTCCACCGTGGTCCACGCCCCCGCGCCTTCGACCACGAAGCGCAGGGCGGAGGGGCTGTGGCGGTGGCCGGGGGCGAACTCGTGGGCGTCGAGGTACTGCACCGCCGCCCACAGCGTGGACGTGGCCCCGTACACCGATCCCCCGTAGCCATCGACCAGGCCGGGGTTGAGGCAGGCCAGCACCCGGCGGTCGCCGCCCCGGTCGAGGGGGACGAGCTTGCCGGCCTGGTCGGCCAGTCGGGCCAGGTCGGTGAAGCGCCACAGCCAGGGCTTGGCCCGGGGCTTGGGCTCGAAGGGCATGATGACCTGGTTGATCCGCCACAGGGCCTCGAGGTGGAGGCGGCCCAGCTCGGCGTAGAAGTGCTCGAGAGCGTCGTCGTCGCTCATGCTCTCAGCGTAAGCCCCACTGCCGGCCCGGTTCGGGGCCGGAGCAGGTAGCCGAGCATGCGCCGGCGGGCGGCCTTGTCGGGGGTGGGACTGAACACGGCGTCGAGCATGGGGACGACTTCGTCCCGGGCCGCCCGGGTGCGCATGACGCGCTTCCAGGCGGCGAGGTTGACCCGGTAGCGCCACGCGGGCATCCGGGCCAGGCCGAGCACGGCCCGCAGGTTGCCCATGACCTTGTCGGGAAGATCGCCCCCGGCTCGCAGATCGTCGCCCGTCAGGAGGCGTTCGGGGAGCACGTCCATCCCGTGGGTGGTCATGAAGTCGAAGTCGGTGGGCCAGGCGGCGACCCACAGGTAATCGACCATGCGGCACCATCCCCGCAGGAAAGTGAGCTCCAGGGCCGACCAGGGTTCGGGATCGATGCCGGCGATGCGCTGCGCGATCACGTCCAGGCACGTCTTGTGGGCCTTCCACAGGGCCAGGCGGACCGGTTCGTCGTCGGCGCCGGGCGGGGTGGCCTCCACCAGCACGAAGAACGCCTTCCAGTCCTCGACGCCGGGCTGGAACTCGGGGGGGACCCGGAGCGGTTCGGCTCCGCCACCTGACGCGTAGCTGAACCGGGACGGCCCGGGTGGGGGCGCCACGGCCACCTCGGGAACGATCCCCGCCGCCATCGCCCCCAGGAAGGGGATGACGCACAGGGAGTAGTTGCCGTAGCCCCAGGGGGCGTCGGGATCGATCCGGCCGTCCTGATGGGCGCCGGTTCCCAGCCGCCCGGTGCGGAACTGCCACTGGTGCTGGAACATGAGCCCCCACAAGGGATTCCGGCGGTTGTCGGCGCCGAACCTCCCGCCCCCGTTGATGGCGCCGATGAGCATCCGGTAGGCGGCCATCCGGTGGTCGAAGCGGAAGGGATCAAAGCACTCAGCCAGCGGCTCGGCCCGGGTCCAGACCTCGAAGAGGTCGAGGTTCGCCAGCTCCGGAGGGTGGACGGCATCGGGTGCCACACAAGGATTGTCGCCGCTCTGGGATAGGCTCGCAGCAAGGGCTCGAGGGGTGGACCGGCATGGTCGCAGAACTGGGCAACTTCTTCGCCGTCATGCCCTACATGCTGTTCGCGCTCGGCGGCATGCTGGTCATCTTCTACGTCCTCCGGGAGGGGAAGGGTCCGTCGATCCCGAACCTCACCGCCCGGCGCAAGCACCCCCTCCGCCACCTGCAGGTCGAGCTCAACCGGGTCAAGAAGGAAGCTCAGGAAAAGGCGGCGGCCGAAAAGCCCGAGGAAGAGAAGAAGCCCGAGGAACCCGGCCCCAAGCCGGCGCCCCGGCGCGACAACGGTCCCCGCCGGCTCCGGCGCCTGAAATAGGCGAGGGTCCGCGGAGGCTAGAAACTCCCCGTGCGTCCCCTGGCCGAGCAGACCATCGTGGTCACCGGCGCCACCGACGGCCTGGGGCGGCGTCTGGTGCGGGAGCTGGCCCGCCAGGGGGCCACCGTGGTCGTGCACGGGCGCGACGTGGCCAAGGTCGAGATCGTCGGGGCCGAGGTGGCGGCCCTCGCCCCCGCCGCCGGGGTGCGCACCGTCGTCGCCGATCTCGCCGACCTCGGCCAGGTCGACCGGATGGCCACGGAAATCCTCGACCGTTTCGAGCGGATCGACGTCCTCGTCAACAACGCCGGCGTCGGGTTCGGCGCCCCCGGGGCGGGACGGGAGCTGTCAGCCGACGGCTACGAACTGCGCTTCGCCGTCAACTACCTGGCCGGCTACCACCTCACCCGCCGGCTGCTGCCCCTCCTGGTGGCGACCGGGCCGGCCCGGATCGTGCAGGTGGCCTCGCGGGGCCAGGAGCCACTCGACTTCTCGGACCTCATGTTCGGGAGGAGCTACGACGGTGTCGTCGCCTACCGCCGCAGCAAGCTGGCCCAGATCATGTTCACCTTCGACCTGGCCGCCGAGCTGAGCGGGAGCGGCGTCACTGTGAACGCCCTGCACCCGGCGACGTTCATGGACACCGGCATGGTGCGCCAGGCCGGGGGCGCGCCCCTGAGCACGGTGGCGGAAGGGGCGGCGGCCACGCTGCGCCTCATCCACGCCCCGGAGCTCGAGGGCGTGACCGGCCGCTTCTTCGACCGGCTCCGTGAGGGACGGGCCCACGCCCAGGCCTACGACGCCGATGCCCGCCTCCGGCTCCGCCAGGCCAGCGATTAGCTCGTGAATCGAGCGTTGGGTGGCACGAATCTCACGGTGAGTGGTTAGGGCCACCAGGCGGCGGGTACACCGTCGGTATGCCGACCGAACTCCAGGAACTGATCGCCGACCTCGAAATCTCCATCGTCGACACCGTGGACCGGATCAACGACGCCGAGTTCAACCTGTTGTACGTGGCCGTGCTCGATCTCGAGCAGCGCATCGAGACCCTGCACGACGCCCTGGCCATGGTGGCCGACCGCATCGCCACCGAGGGCCCTGCCTCCCGCTCGCGGTAGTCCGCCGGCCGGCGGGTGATCGCTACCGCCGGCGCGGGTGATCGTTACCGGCCGGGGCCGGTCTCGTTGTTGCCGTCGCCGGGACCGACGTTGGTGTCGTCCTCGTCGATGATGCCGCCCTGCCCGTTGTCCTTGGCCTTGTTGTTGTCGTCGCAGGCGACGGCACCGAGCATCAGCACCGAACCGGTCAGCAACGCGGCGATGGCCCTTCTCATCGTTCCTCCCTAGATGGCTTGGGGGGTGTGTTCCCCGGTCCCTTCATCCGTAACCCTTGCGACCATTGTGAGTTGCATCAAGAAACGGACTTGGTTAGAGTCGGCGCATGGACGACGCCGGTTGGAAGCAGAACGCCTGCAGCCTCTGCTACGTGAACTGCGGCATCGAGGTGAAGACCGAGGGCCGGGCCATCACCCGGGTGCGGGGCGACAAGGCCCACCCCCACACCGCCGGCTACCTGTGCCAGAAGGCGCAGCGGCTCACGTGGTACGGGAACCACGCCGACCGCCTGACCACGCCGCTGCGGCGCCGGCCGGACGGGACCCACGAGCCCGTCGACTGGGACACGGCGCTGTCCGAGATCGCCGCCAGGCTCTACGCCATCAGGGACGCCGATGTGGCCGCCGGCCGACCGGGGTCGTTCGCCTATTACGGCGGCGGGGGACAGGGCAACCACTCCGGGGGCGCCTACGGCATCGCCCTCATGAAGTGGATGGGCTCGACCCGCTACTTCAGTGCCCTGTCCCAGGAGAAGACGGGCGACTTCTGGGTCAACGGGAAGATGTTCGGGTCCCAGACGGTCCACACCGCCGAGGGCGTCGACCACTGCGACCTCCTCGTCGTCATCGGCTGCAACCCGTGGCTGGCGCACGGCTTCCGCAACGCCCGCAAGGTGGTCAACGAGCTCAAGGTCGACGCCGGTCGCAAGCTGCTGGTCATCGACCCCCGGCGCACGGAGACGGCCGACGTGGCCGATCTCCACCTCCCGCTCCGCCCCGGCACCGACGCCTTCCTGCTGTCGGCCATGCTGGCCATGATCGTCGAGCGCGACGCCCACGCCGCCGCCTGGCTGGCCGACCACACCGAGGGCTTCGGAGCGGTGGCGGCCACCCTGGCCAGGGTCCCGGTGGCGGAATGGGTGGCCCACGCCGACGTGGAGATGGCCGACGTGGAACGGGCCGTGGACATGATCCTGGCCGCCGAGTCCATGACCGTCCGCGTCGAGCTCGGTCTTCAGCAGGGCCGCCACTCGACGCTCAACAGCTACCTGGAGAAGCTCCTCTACCTCGTCACCGGCAACTTCGGCCGCCCGGGAACGAACACCCTCCACTCCTGGCTCCAGCCCCTGTGGGCCAACTCCAAGGGCCAGCGATCCGAGGTCACGGGCCAGGAGTACATCGCCGGCCTGCTGCCGCCCAACACACTGGCCGAGGAGATCATGGCCGACCACCCCCA
>JBIOYN010000394.1:0-4661 GCA_044870155.1 Acidimicrobiia bacterium
CGGCCCGGACGCCGTGGGCCTCCACCTCCCGCAGCCGGGCGGCGTCGGAGCTGTCGACCAGCAGCGCCCCGCAGATGTCGGCGTAGGTCGAGGCCACCCCGACGCAGGAGACCTCGAGACCGACGGCGGCCATGAGCCGGTCGGCCGGTCCCCTGACCGGGGAACCGTGGATGATGGGGCTCACCCCCACCACCCGCGAGCGGCGGGCCGCCACCGCCTCCCGCACGCCGGGGATGGCCAGGATGGGGCCGATGGAGATGACCGGATTGGAGGGGCAGAGCACGACGGCGTCGGCTCCGGCGATGGCTTCCAGCAACCCGGGGGCGGGGCGGGCCGACTCCGCTCCTTCGAAGCGGACGGCCCGGACCGGGGGCTCGGCCCGCTCCCGGACGAACCATTCCTGCATCGGCAGTGTCTTCGGGGCCTCCGCCATACCGCTCTCGATGCGGGTGGCCACCCGATCGTCGCTCATGGGTACGAGCCGGAACGTGAGACCGAAGGCGAGGGTGATCTCGGCGGTGACCTCGGAGAGGGTGAGGCCGGCCCGCAGGCGGGAGGTCCGGTAGACGTGGGTGGCCAGGTCGGCGTCGCCCAGCCGGAACCACGCCGGCTCCCCCAGGTCGGAGAGGGCGGCGAGCGCCCGGAAGGTATCGCCGGCGATGCCCCATCCGGCCGTCCCCACCATGCCCGCCAGGGTGTAGGTGACGGTGTCGAGGTCCGGCGAGACGTGCAGCCCGGAGAAGATCTCGTCGTCGCCGGTGTTGCCCACGATGAGGATGTCCTCGGGGGGGACGACCCGGACCAGACCCCGGAGGAAACGGGCCGCTCCCACGCCTCCGGCCAGAGCGACGACGGACATGATCACGGAGCGTAAACCGCCGGCGTCTACTCCGCCCACCCGCCGGAGTGGTCTTGGCGGCTCGCGGCCGGACGGGCTTACACTGCTCGACCATTGAGTCCGGGGGACACCCCCGGACCCCGGGGACGAGGGGCTGGTTCTGATGACCGATGGAGTGCCTCGTGTCGATGAGCTGTTCAGCCGGGCCGTGGTCGCCCAGCTGGCCGAGCAGCGGGCTCAGCGGGAGACCTTCACCGAGCTGGAGCGCAAGGTCGAGCGCCTCGAAGCCCTCATGTCCACGCGCTTCTCCGATATGTCGCGCCTGCTGCGCAGCGGCGAGGTCGAGATGCGCCTCGAGGTCATCGAGGAGGAGATCTCCGGCCGCTTCAACCGCATGGAGCAGGCCCTGGCCACCGGCGCCGGCTCCGGAGGTCTGGAGGCGGGTCTGGAGTCGCTGGTGGAGCGTCTGGACCGGGTGGAGGACGCCCTGCGGGGCGACGACGCCGGCCGCCGCCTGGCGTCGCTGGAGCTCTCCATCGCCGAGCGCCTCGGCCACATCGAGGAGTCGGTGCGGGACGACGACCACCGCGCCCGCCTCGAGACCCTGGAACGGGAGCTGGCCGACCGGGTGGCCCGCCTGGAGGACCTCTTCCGGGAGCGGGAGGCGTCCGGCAGCCTGTCCGAGATGGAGTCGGCGCTCACCCAGCGCCTGGAGGCGCTCGAGCAGCAGCTCGCCGCCGGGTTGCGCCACCTGGATGAGGGTGCGGTGGCCAGCGGGCCGAGCGCGTCGGAGATGGCCCTGCGCCTGGAAGCTCTCGAGGGCGCCCTGGGAGAGCGCTTCGGCCATCTCGAGGAGACCGTGCGGTCCGAGGACATCGGCCGGCGCCTGAAGCAGCTCGAGCTGGCCATCGACGAGCGCTCGGGTCGGCTGGAGGAGTTCGTCCGCACCGGCGAGGTCGAGCGCCGCCTGGAGGAGCTGGCCCAGTCGGTGGACGAGCGCTCGACCCGCCTGGAGGAGCTGGCCCGCGCCGGAGACCTGGAGCGCCGCCTGGAGGAGCTGGCCCGCGCCGTCGACGCCCGGCTGTCCGAGCTGCAAGTGGCGATGGAGGCGACCCAGGGGCCCGACGACCGGGTGGAGGCGCTGGACCAGGCGATGGGTTACCGGCTCACCCGCCTGGAGGGGACGCTGCGCCGGATGGAGGAGCACACCGCCGACCATCTGGAGAAGCTGGCCCAGGCGTCGGCCGCTGCCGAGGTGGGAATCCTGGAGCGGATCATCGCCGAATCACAGGTGGTGTCGGCCCACTTCGACGCCGTGCGCCCCGTCATCGAGGCGGCGGCGTCGGCCGGACCCGAGCTGGAGAGCGCGCTCTCCGAGCTGCGCCGGCTGGCCCGGAACAACACCAACGGCGAGAGCACCGGCTCCCATCCGTCCCTCGACCTCTCCGGGTCCGGTGACGAGGACAAGCACGAGGAGCTCTTCCTCCCGCCCGAGGAGACGCCGATCCCGGAGCGCCGCTTCGGCGGCCTCCTGCCCCGGCGCGACCGCTAGGCCTGCTCGTCCTCGGCCGGCTCGGTCGGGCCCTGGTCGGCGTGGCGGGCCGGGGGCTGCTCCTCGAACCCGGTACCGAGCGCGGAGCGGATCCGGTCGCGCCCGGACGCCAGCAGGCCGCCGAGGGGCCCGGGGACGTGGGGGAGCCGGTCCAGGGCGGCGCTGACCGGCGCCTCGAGCCTGGCCTTGACCGGTTCGATCCTGGCCTTGACCGGTTCGAGCTTGGCCTTGACCGGTTCGAGCTTGGCCGAGATGGGCTCGAGCTTCTCGACCAGGGGCTCGATCCGGGCCTTCACCTGGCCGACCGCGGATTCGATGCTGTGCCGGCTGGCGGCGAGTTGGCTGCTGACCCGGGATCGGGTCTCGCGGCGGCGGGTCTGCACCTGCTGGACGGCGAGCACGCCGAGGCCGACGGCGGTGTAGCCGGCATCGGAGACGACCTTGGGAATCATCGACTTCGTCCTTCCTGGATGGGGTTGCGCTTTCGATTGTAACACCTATGTATAACTCTAGCTAGCACTCCGGCATTCCCGCCCGTCTAGCCTGGGGACATGGTCCCGCGCCTTGCCGTCGCTCTCGTCGTGGTGGCCGTGGCGGTGGCCGTCGCCCGCTGGTTGGAGAGCCGCCGGCGACCCGACGCCCCCACCCGGGGCGCTTATCCCGTCCCCGGCCAGATCGACCGGGACGACTTCCCCCGGCCCGAGGCGCCCGTGCTCGTGGTGCTGTTCTCGTCGGCCGCCTGCGACGGCTGCGGCCCGATGGCGGCCAAGGTGGTGGCCCTCGAATCCGAGGTGGTGGCCACCTGCGAGGTGGAGTACACCGACCGGGTCGACCTCCATCGCCGCTACGGGATCGAAGGCGTGCCCCTGGTGGTGGTGGCCGACGCCGACGGGGTCGTCACCGCCGGCTTCGTGGGCACGGTGACGAGTGCCGAGCTCGAAGCCGCCGTCGGCGGGCGTCCCGCCGGCTGACGCTGCGTTCTCTGTGACATTCCCGCGCGCCGTATGGGCAGGATCGTCACCACAAACGGGGAGCGGGAGGGTTACTGAGGTCAGCCGGGTTCGCTGGCCCGCCGGCGGGCTTCGCCGTTGCCGGTGGGCTCGTCCGGGACCGGGGGCTGGGTCTGAGGGCCGCGGCGGGGGCCGCCGGCCCGGTGGCCCACCGCCTCGTCGACCAGACGGCCCACCTCGGCACCGTCGAGCGTCTCGTGCTCGAGGAGGGCGGCGGCCACGGCGTCGAGCCCGGCCCGATGCTGGCGCAGGGTGCGCCGGCCCCGGTCCTCCTGCTCGCGCAGGATCCGCTCCACCTCCTCGTCGATCACCCGGGCGGTGTCGTCGGAGTAGTCGCGGGTGTGCATCAGATCGTCGCCCAGGAAGACGGCGCCCTGGGACCCCCAGGCCATGGGCCCGATCCGGTCCGACATGCCCCACTCCCGCACCATCTTGCGGGCCAGCTCGGTGCAGCCCACCAGGTCGTTGTTGGCCCCGGTGGAGAGCTTGCTGTACACCGCCTCCTCCGCCAGCCGCCCGCCCAGGCGCACCACCAGGGAGTCCTCGATGTAGTCCTGGCGGTAGATGTGCTTCTCCTCCACCGGGAGCTGCTGGGTCACGCCCAGCGCCATCCCGGTGGGGAGGATCGTCACCTTGTGGACGGGGTCGGCGTGCTCGAGCACGTAGGCGAGCACGGCGTGGCCGCCCTCGTGGTAGGCGATGACCTCCTTCTCCTCCTCGGAGAGGGCCATCGACTCCCGGCGCTGGCCCATGATCACCCGGTCCCGGGCGGCGTCGAAGTCCTGGGCGGCGACGCGGTCGGCGCCCCGCCGCACGGCGAACAGCGCCGCCTCGTTGACCAGGTTGGCCAGGTCGGCGCCGCTCATCCCCGGCGTACCCCGGGCCACGATGTCGAGGTCGACGTCCTCGCCGATCTTCTTGTCCCGGCAGTGGACCCGCAGGATGGCCAGGCGCTCCTCCTGGGTGGGGAGGGGCACCACGATCTGACGGTCGAAGCGGCCCGGGCGCAACAGGGCGGAGTCGAGGATGTCGGGCCGGTTGGTGGCGGCCATCATGACCACACCCTCGGTGGTCTCGAAGCCGTCCATCTCCGAGAGCATCTGGTTGAGGGTCTGCTCCCGCTCGTCGTGGCCGCCGCCGAGGCCGGCGCCCCGCTTGCGGCCGATGGAGTCGATCTCGTCCACGAAGATGATGGCCGGCGCCTGCTTGCGGGCCGTCTGGAACAGATCGCGGACCCGGGCGGCGCCGACGCCCACGAACA
>JBIOYN010000395.1:0-4654 GCA_044870155.1 Acidimicrobiia bacterium
GGCGCCATCGGCGCCGTCATCCTGTGGTTCGGCTGGTACGGCTTCAACCCCGGCTCCACGCTGTCCGCCCTCGACTTCGAGGGGATCGGCCGGGTGGCCGCCAACACCACCCTGGCCGCCTGCGCCGGCGGGCTCTCAGCCCTGTTCTGGGTCTATCCCCGCTGGAAGAAGTGGGACCTGGGCATCACCTGCAACGGCCTGCTCGGGGGCCTGGTGGCCATCACGGCCCCGTGCTACTGGGTGTCGCCGTTCGGGGCCATCGTCATCGGCGGCATCGCCGGGATCATCGTGCCCCTGGCCACGGACTACCTCGAGCACCGGCGGATCGACGACCCCGTCGGTGCGGTGCCCGTCCACGGCGCCTGCGGCATCTTCGGGACGCTCAGCCTGGGCCTGTTCGCCACCGGCCAGTACGGCATCCCCACCCCGGACGGGATCGACACCACCACCGTGGTCAAGGGTCTCTTCTACGGCGGCGGGCTGTCCCAGTTCACGGCCCAGTTCATCGGCAGCGCCACCTGCGTGGTGGCGATGGCCGTGGTCGGCATGGCCCTCATGTACGCCGTCAAGGCCACGGACACGCTGCGCATCTCCCGGGAGGGCGAGATCGAGGGGCTCGACCTCCACGAGCACGGCATCACCGCCTACCACATGGAGTTCGGCCAGGGCGTCACCCACACGCAGCTCATCGGGTCGGGGGCCATCCCCGACGACCCTGGCGAACCCAGCGGGGCCGAAACCAAGCCGGCAATGGCCGAAACCACCGTCACCTTGCAGTGACGACCACCACGACTGGGGAGGGGCGTTCCATGCAACGACGGGCGGCGGGCGTGGCGGCGATGGTGGCCGGAGGGGTGGTGCTGACCGTGGTCCTGGTCGGGGCCGGACCGGTGGGCGCGAAAGCGGAGGACCCGCTCGCCGCCCTGCCCGGTGTGTCCTCCACGGTGGAGGCCTGCGGCCTGCTGCTCGGTGAGGACCCCTTCGCCCAGGCGACGCCGGAGGGCAAGGCCGCCCCCGGCGACCCGTTCGCCGTCGACGTCACCTGGGGCGACGGCTGGGACGGAGCCCCCGTGGAGGTCGTCGGGTGCACCGCCCTCGACGGCAGCTACGTGGCCGGGGCCAGCACCCGGGTCCGCAGGACCGAGAGCGACGGGCTCTACGTCCACGAGTTCGCCGTCCCCGAGAGCGCGCCCAACGGCTCGGTCCTCTGCGAGGAGGCCGTGGTCATCGGCCACTCCTCCGCCGGCGACCCCCGGGCCGAGCGCTCGGGGGCGGACTGCTTCACGGTGAAGGCGGCCTCGGTGTCCAAGCCGGCGGCGGCGCCGGCGCCCGAGTCGGCGCCCGTGGCCGCCCCGGCCCGGACGCAGCCGCAGGCGGTGGCGGCCCCGGTTCCGGTCCCGGCGCCCGCCGCCGCCCCCGCGCCCAGCCTGCCCCGGACCGGCTCCGGTGGCCGGGCCCTGGCCGCCCTGGCCGGGCTGCTCTTCGTCCTCGGGGGCGTGGCCTACGGCGGGAGCCGGCCGGCGTCAGCTCCGGCGCTGGAGTGATGCCGCCACCTGGCGGAGCTCGCCGGCGCTGAGATCGCCGTCGATGGTCACCACCACGGGGTCGCTGATCCCCCACAGGTGGGGCCGGGCCGGCGGGTCCACCACCAGAGCGCCCACCAGGGGTGACGTCCCCTCCAGACTCAGACGGATCGGGGTGCTGTCGTAGACCATGCCCTCGGCCCCGAAGGGATCGTCCCAGGGCTGGCCGGCGACGGCGCGAAGCGTCACCGTGAAGGAGGAGAAGCCCTTCCGCCAGGAGAGCGCGGCGATGTTGGTCGCCGGCGGGTTCATGCCCTCCGCGCCCGTGGGCGAAGGAACGTCCCGGTCGATGGCCACCGCCGCCAGCCGGTAGCCCTCCGGAACCTCCTCGGGGACGAGGACGGGGTAGGGCATCGCCACTGTCGCCTCCTCCAGGGTGGAGGCCTCGAACCCGCGGGAGAAGGAGGACTGCTGGGCGCCGGGGGGGACGTCGATCTGGAACCGCGACCGGTCAACCCGATCCGACGTCTCCACCGAGAGGGCCAGCAGGCGCCGGAAGATGCGGCCCTTCGCCTTCTCCTGGAGGTTGAGGAGCACGCCGGTGGCCCGGTCGACCTCGGCCACGGCGGCGTCGGGGCCCTCACTCAGGCGGTCCTCCACCACGGGGCCGTCGTAGCGCCACACCGGCCGGTCGCTGGTGCCGTGGTCGGCCACGGTGACGCGCTTGTCGCCCGCCCGGGCCAGGCTGACCACGTAGTCGCCCAGGCGGACAGGGTCGGGAACCAGGATGCCCAGGTCAGGACCGCCGGGGGGGACGTCGGTGGTCACGTAGGCGGCCAGCCGGCCGGGCTCGAACTCCGAGATCTCGACCGCCCGCCGGGCGGCGGCGTCGTAGGCGACGTCCCTGACCCCGCCCTCGGGGGCCCCGTCCTCGACGGTCCAGCGGAAGCTGCCGTCGTCGGCGGCGGCGAACCGGTAGCGGACCTCGAGGCTCTTCTCCGGGGCGCCCCGCAGCGCGTAGGTGGCGGTGAGCATGGCCGGGGCGGCGGCGTTTGTCGCCGGGCGGTCGGCCACCACCTGGCGGCCGGCGTCGTTGTCGTCGAGGAGAAGTCCGGTCCCGAGCAGGGCGGCCATCACGGCCGCGGCGGCCCCGAGGGGGACGAACCGTCGGCGGTGGTCACGGCGGCGCTGATCGAGTGGCGTCACCGGGGTGGTGGCGGCGTCGGTCAGGCGGCCGGCCAGGTCGTCCCAGAAGCCCGGCTCATGGTCGGGGACGGGCAGCGTGCGGAGGGCGGCGCCCAGGCGTTCGTCGCGGGTGGTGTCGTCGGAGCTCATCGGGAATCCCCTTCGTGCTGGTCTGCGTCGTCGAGGGCTTTCCGGAGGGCCGCCCGGGCCCGGGACAGGCGCGAGGCGACGGTTCCGGCGGCCACGCCCAGCACCTCGGCGGCGGCGGTGTAGTCCAGGCCTTCGGCGTCAACCAGGAGGACGGCGGCCCGCTGGTCGGGAGGCAGCGAGTCGAGGGCCCGGGCCAGGTCGGTCCGGGTGGACGCCACCCGTCCGGGATCGGGGCCGGGGTCTGCGGCGGCGGGGGTGTCCTCCAGGCGGGTGGTGCGGCGCCGGCCCTCGGCCCGCAGCACGTCGAGGCACGTCCGGTAGGTGATGCGGTAGAGCCAGGTGCCCAGGGCGGCGTCGGCCCGGAACCCGGGGAGGGCCCGGAAGGCCTTCACGTAGGCCTCCTGGAGGGCGTCGTCCGTGAGGGCGGGGTCCCCCACGAGGCGGTAGGCCAGGGCCCGCAGCCGGGCGTCGTAGTGCCGGACGACCTGCTCGAAGGCGGCCGGGTCCCCGGCCCGGGCCGATTCCAGCACCGCCGGCGCCACCTCGCCGGCCACCGCCGCGGGCGCGCTCATGTCCTGTTCCCGTGATCGTGCACGGGACGTTGGACGCCGCCCGCGACCGATTCCTTCCATGGCCCATGGCTACCATTTGTTCCATGCATCCCGGCGAGCACGTCCCCGACTTCGAGCTGCCCGCCGCCGACGGCAAGACCGTCCGCCTCTTCGAGGAGCTCGACCAGGGCCCGGTCGTCCTGTTCTTCTATCCCAAGGCGATGACGCCGGGATGTACGGCCGAGAGCTGCCACTTCCGGGACCTGGGCGCCGAGTTCGACGCCGCCGGCGCCAAGCGGATCGGGATCAGCGCCGATCCCGTCGACCGCCAGCAGCGCTTCAGCGCGCGCCACGGATTCGACTTCCCGCTGCTCTCCGACGAGGACCGGTCCGTGGCCCGCCGTTACGGGGTGAAGCGACCCGGGCCGCTGTTCAACCGCCGAGCCACGTTCGTCATCGGCGGCGACGGCCGCCTGCTGGCCGAGATCTCGAGCGAGCTCAACATGGACAAGCACGCCGACGAGGCGCTGGCCGTCCTCCGGCAGGAGACCGGCGCCGAGGATCAGACGACGGCGTAGGCCGGTTCCATTCCGGCGGTGGCCGCTCCGGCGCCGCCGTAGCGACGCAGCGCCCGGTTCATGAGCCCGAGGCCGTCCAGCCCGGGCAGAGCGTCGATCCGGCGGTCGATGCGGGCGGCGACGGCCCGCCCGGGCTCGTCGCCGAACAGGGTGCGGATGACGTGGGCCGTCTCGGACCGGGGCATGACCTTCTCTCCCACCGGGGTCCAGGCCATCCGCACCACCCGGCGGGTGGCCCGCCGGGCCCCGGGTGCGTCAGCCAGGAGCCGCCGGGCCTGCGACAGGTAGTAGTCGATGTGGCGGCCCTCCTGGCGCATGATGCGGCGCAGCAGCTCGCTCAGCACGTCATGGCCGGCGAGGGCGCCGAGGCGGGCGTAGGCGCCCTGGGTCGTCCACTCGTTGATGACCCCGAAGGTCATGTGGACGGCGAGGAAGTGGCGGCTCACCGACGAGAACGCCATCCACAGCAGCGGGCTGGCGGTGCCGCCGGCGCCGAGGCGCTGGCGCATGGCCGCCACCCGGGGGGCGCCGCCTGGCTCCCCGTGGGCCCGGAGCACCTCGGCCAGGGCTTCACCGTGCCAGTGCTCCTCGTAGTTCCACATGGTGAGGAAGGCGGTCACGTCGGGGTCGGAGTGGGCCCGGGTGTTGAGCAGGTTCCGCAGGTAAC
>JBIOYN010000396.1:0-16789 GCA_044870155.1 Acidimicrobiia bacterium
GCGATCCGCTCGCAGTGGGGCTTCTCGTCGGGCGTCAGCGCCGCCAGGTGCTGCACGCTCTCGAAGCGCAGATCCCGCAGGTGGCCGAGCGTCCCCGCCCGACGGCGCTGGAAGACGTCGAACAGGACGCCCTCCCGGAGGGCGAAGTCGGACACCACCATCTCCTCGATCCCGACGGCATCGAAGATCTGCTCCAGGAGGAGGGCTCCACCCAGGATGATGTCGGCCCGGCGGGGGTCGAGACCCGGGACCGCCTCCCGCTCCTTGGCGCTGGGACAGGCGGCGATCTCGTCGATCACCTCGCCCAACTCGTCGGCGGTGAAGGTGGCGTTGCCCCGCTGGCGCCGCGGTTCCTCCCCCCGCCGGGCGGTCACCATCTCGGCGATGTTGAGGATGGTCCCCGAGCTGCCCACGGCCACCTCGAAGGCATTGTGGGCGGCGACCATGCGCCGGATGGGCGCCAGGTAGCTCCGGATGAAGGTCCGGGCGTCGGAGATGGCCTTCTTCTTCACCGGCTCCTTGCGGAAGAAGCGGTCGGTGATGCGGATGGACCCGACCTTGAGGCTGCGGGCGTCGAACACGTCCCCGCCCTTGGCCACCACGAACTCGGTGCTGCCACCGCCGATGTCGACGACGAACACCTGCTGGTCGAACACCGGCACCGACTGGAGGACGCCGAGATGGATGAGCCGGGCCTCCTCGGCGCCGGAGATGACCTCGACCGCCATGCCGGCGTCCCGCACGACGGCTTCGAGAAACTCGGCCCGGTTCTCGGCCTCCCGGACGGCGCTGGTGGCCACGGCGTGGATCTCGGCCCCGAAGGAGTCGGCGATGCGCCGGAACCGGGCCAGGGTGGCCACGCCCCGCTTCATGGCCTCGGGCTCGAGCACCTTCATGTCGCCCGACCCCGAGCCGAGGCGCACGACCTCCTTCTCCCGATCGAGGATTTCGAAGCGGTTGTTCTCCGCCGGCCGGGCGATGACGAGGTGGAAGCTGTTGGTGCCGATGTCGATGGCCGCCACCGGCGTGACGGCCTCCTCGACCGGAGTGACAGCATCCTCGGTCATGGCTGCATTGTGGCCGACTGGACGAAGGCCCGGACGCGGGCCCGCACCTTGCGGTGCCCGGCGTCCTCCACGGCGCTGATCACGTCGACGGCGTAGGGCCCCACCGCGGCGATGGCGGCGCCGACGTTGTCGGGCGTGAGGCCACCGGCCAGGATCGACGGGCGGTCGTGGGCTGCCACCACGGCCCGGGCCACCTCGGCCGCTACCGCCCGGCCCGTGCCCGCCGGCCGGTCGGCGGTGACGGAGTCGACGAGGATGGCGTCGGCGCCGGCGTCGACGAACCGCCGGGCGAGGTCGACCCAGTGGGAGGCGGGCAGGCCGGCGGCCGGGTCGATGCGCAGCGCCTTCATCACCTGGATGCCGCTGCCCCCCAGGGCCCGGACCACCTCGGCCACGCAGTCCTCGGTCTCGTCGCGGTGCAGTTGCAGGGCGTGGGGCCGGGTCGCCTCCGCGATGCGCAGGATCCAGCCGGCGTCCCCGCCCACCACGGTCACCCGGGTGACGAAGGGCGGGACGGCCCGCATCAGCTCGGCGGCCCGGGCGCGATCGAGGTTCCAGGGGTTGGCCTGGGGGTGCTCGACGACGAAGCCGAGGGCGTAGGCCCCCTCCTCGACGCACATCCGGACATCCTCGGCGTCGGTGAGGCCGCAGATCTTGACCCGGACGCTCACGGCCAGCCGACGCCGACCAGCGCCCGGATGGCGACCGCCGGATCGGCGGCCTGGAGGATGGACGTGCCCACCAGCACGGCGTCGGCACCCGCCGCCCGGGCCCGGGCGGCGTCGTCGGGGCCGGAGATGGCGCTCTCGGACAACAGCAGCGTGCCCGGGGGAGCAGCAGCCGCCAGCCGCTCGGTGACGGTCACGTCCCCGTCATCCACCTCCCGCACGAGGATGTCCCGGTTGTTGATGCCGAGGACGTCGGGTCGCAACCCCAGGGCCCGGACCCGACGCACGTCGTCCTCGTCGTGGACCTCGACCAGTGTCTCCAGGCCCCGCGCCCGGGCGGCGGCGTGGAGGCGGGCCAGGGTGTCGTCGTCCTGCATGCACACCGTGAGCAGCACGGCGTCGGCGCCGGCCTCCGCCGTCTCGTCCAGGTCCGCCTCGGAGGCGAGGAAGTCCTTGCGCAGGATGGGGACGGGAACCACCGGCCGCACCCGGCGGACGAGATCGAGGGAACCCCCGAAGTCGTCGGCCTCGGTGACCACCGACAGCCCGGCGATGGGGCACGCCGCCATGGCGCCGGCCAGCTCCTCCGGCGCCCGTCCCCGCAGCAGGTCACCGTCCTTGGGTGAGCGCACCTTGATCTCCGACAGCACGGGCATCAGATGCTCGTGCTGCCGGAGCCGGATCGACGCGGCCAGGCTGCGAGTCACGCAGTGGCGGCGATTTTCTGCGACGCCTCGGCGAACTCGGCCAGCTTGGCGCTGGCGGCTCCCGAGTCGAGGTTCTCCTGGGCCTGGCGCAGGCCATCCTCGGGGCTCTTGGCCACGCCGGCCACGTACAGGGTGAAGGCGTTGTTGAGCGCCAGGAAGTCCCGCCGGGGACCCTGGTCCCGGCCCTCGAAGATGTCGCGGATGACGGTGGCGTTGTAGGCCGGGTCGCCGCCCTTGACCTCGTCGAAGGTGGCCCGCTTCAAGCCGAAGTCCTCGGGGGTGATCTGGTAGCGCTCCACCTTGGTGCCCGTCACCTCGGCGATGTCGGTCGGGCCCAGGATGGAGATCTCGTCGAGGCCGGCGGGGTCGCCGCCGGCGTCGGTGCCGTGGGCCACCACCACGTGGTTCATGTCCAGTTGGGCCACCGCCTGACCCACCAGGTCGACCAGCTCGGGCTTGTAGACGCCCATCATGTGGTGCGGCGCCCCCGCCGGGTTGATCAGCGGGCCGATGATGGTGAAGAAGATGGTCTTGATGCCCAGGGCCAGCTCGGGGAAGAACACCTTGAGCATCAGTGGGTGGAAGGCCGGGGCGTAGAGGAAGCTGATGCCCACCTGCTCGATGAGCCGGCGACCCTGGTCGGGGGTCAGCTCGGCCACGATGCCCAGCGCCTCCAGAGCGTCGGCGCTGCCCGAGGAGGCGGAGATGGAACGGCTGCCGTGCTTGGCCACGGGCACGCCGGCGGCGGCCGTGAGGATGGCGTTGGCCGAGCTCACGTTGAAGGTGGTGAGGCCGCCGCCGGTGCCGCACATGTCGGTGAGGTTGCCTTCGACCTGAGGGTTGATCTGCACGCAGTTGGCCCGCATGGCGCGGGCGATGGCCGCCACCTCGTCCACCGTGGGGCCCTTCATGAGCAGGGCCACGAGCAGCCCGGCGATCTGGACGTCGGTCACCTCTTCGTCGCGCATGCCCTCGACGAACTCGGTGAGCTCAGCCTCGCTGAGATCCTGGCCCTGCGTCAGCTTCGCCAACGACTCCTTGAACATGTCAGATCCTCCCTCAATGGCGGCCTGGGGCGAAGATCATCCTCGATGCCCGGCCCGTTCACAAGCGGGTCAGATTTGAAGACCGCCGGAGAGCCGGGTGACGGTGTCGACGTACTCCTCCACCATCTCGTAGACGACCTGACGGGCGGGGCGCACGGTGTCGAGCGACCCGACCACCTGGCCCACGAAGTAGTTGATGAGCTGGGTGGCACCGGGGTGGCCGGCGGCCGCCGCCGTGGTGATCCGCCGCCGGGCCGACTCCACCAGCAGGGGCTGGAGGGGCATGGGGAGGGGCCCGGGCGAGTCGGGCCGCTCCCAGGCGTCGGTCCAGGCCGTGCGCAGCTGACGGGCGGGCTTGCCCGTGAGGGACCGGGACCGGACCGTGTCCGACGAGCCGGCAGCCAGGAACTTCTCCTTCACCACCGGGTGGGTCTCGGCCTCTTGGGTGGTGAGCCACACCGAGCCCGTCCACACGCCCTGGGCGCCCAGGGCCATGGCCGCCGCCATCTGACGGCCGGAGGCGATCCCGCCGGCGGCCAGCACGGGCAGGGGGGCGACGGCGTCGACGATCTCGGGGACGAGCACCATGGTGGCGATCTCGCCCGTGTGGCCACCGGCCTCGTAGCCCTGGGCCACCAGGATGTCCACGCCGGCGGCCCGGTGGCGTTCGGCGTGGGCCGGCTTGCCGGCCAGGGCGGCGACGGGGACCCCGCGGCCGTGCGCCGCCTCGATGAGCTCGGGTGGCGGGGCGCCCAGGGCGTTGGCCACCAGGCCGATGGGATGCTCGAGCGCCACCTCGATGAGCCGCAGGGCGCCGGGGACGGACAGCGCCGTGGCGAAGGCACCCGGGGCGACGGGCGCGTCGCCTCCGGGCGGCGCCGGGTCGATCCCGAACTCGGCCAGCAGCTGATCGAGGAAGCGGCGATGCTCGTCGGGGATCAGACCGGCCAGGTCGGCGCCGCTCATCCGGCCCAGGGGCCCGTCTCCGCTCCCGGCCAGCTTCTCGGGGACGAGCACGTCCACGCCGTAGGGCTTGCCGTCGACGGCCTCGTCGATCCAGCGCAGCTCCACCTCCAGCTGCTCGGGGGTGTGGGTGGTGGCGCCCAGCACCCCGAAGCCGCCGGCCCGGGACACGGCCGCCACCACGTCCCGGCAGTGGCTGAAGGCGAGGATGGGGAACTCGATCCCCAGCTGGTCGCAGATGGGCGTGCGCATCGGGCTCCTGTCTCGTTCTTGTGAGCTTTTGCCAGCAATCGCTGGCAAAAACCTCACAAGTTCCGGTCGGGGTGCCGCCGGTTTGACTCTAGGAGGCGTCCAGGGCGTCCCGGTGCTCGGGGGCGGCCACCGCCACCAGCTGCCGGCGCCGGGCGGCGTCGTCCAGGCCCCGCAGGTCGGCCACCCCGTGCTCGGTCACGAGCACGTCGACGTGCGTGCGGGGGGTCGAAACCACTTCCACGGTGGGCACGATGGTGGACATCCCCCTTCGGGTGGCAGGCAGGGCCACGATGGACAGTCCGCCCTCGGAGCGCACGGCGGCAGCACAAAAATCGGGATGGCCCCCGATGCCCGCCACCTGCCGGCCGCCGACCCGCTCCACGTTGACGGCCCCGTCCAGGCCCACCTGCACGGCGGTGTTGATGGCCACGAAACGACTGATGGCGGCCAGACGACCGACGTCGTGGCTGTCCTCCACCGGCACCAGGAGGAGCTTGCCGCCGGCCGAGAGGGCGGCCAGCTCGTCACCGCCCCAGGCGTAGGTGGCCTGGGCCCGCCCGGCCAACAGCCCTCGCCGGTCGAGCTGGACGATGGCTTCGGTGACCAGGCCGGAGCACACCTGCACGGGCCGCTCCAGCCGGGCGATGACCGCCTCGCAAACGGCACCGGCGCCGTATTGGATGGTGGCCCGCGGCGGCACGAGGGCGGCGGCCGCGGCCCCGATGTACATCTCGACGGCTCTGGGCGGTCGCGGGCCCCGAGCACGCGGCCGTCTGGGCGCGTCAACCACTTGGACCACCTCGCCCGGGATGGCCGGAGAGTCGTAGGGCAGGGCCTCGGGTTGCACCTCGACGACCACGCGGCGGGCGAGACGGGCGGCGGCGTAGGCCCAGCCGACGCTGGGCCCGAAGACGAACCCTCCCCCGGCCGGCCGCCCGGACACCACCGCCACTTCGGGGCGGAACGGCCCGGCCAACAGGCGGGGCACGCCTGACAACGGCACCGGTAGGTAACGGACGGTCCCCACGGCCACGGGCTTGTCCAGGCGATAGCCGGCACCCACGCTCCAGACCCGCCCCTCCGGCAACGAATCCACCCACGGAAGGTCCTCGACGGTCCAGCCGAGCAGCAGATCCGACTCGACCAATCCCATCAGGTCGGCCATCACCGCAGGGTCGGTGCCCGGTGCTCCCGGTCCGTCTCCCCACGTCATCAGTGGCCGCCCGGACCGGGGGGTCATGGCCCAGGCGATGTGGAGTCCGACGACGGTTCTCGGCGATCGCGGCACGTGTCGGGGAGGCTACTCCCGGCAGGGTCCGGACCCGGCCACCATGCGGTGCGTCCACTCCGCCGCCGCCGCGAACCACTGGCGGGAGGTGAAGTGGACGTTGATGTCGTGGCCCGCTTCGGGGAGCACGTACTGCTCGTAGCACCGGGTGGCGTCGAACCACTGGCGCGACCGTGACGGCGTCCCGTCCGGCGCCGAGCACGGCTTTCCGGCACAGAACCAGGCGTCGTACTCCCCGATGGCATCCAGGACGGGCGCCGTGATCCCGTCCGACTCCCCCATGACGGGCGGGAACGTGCGCCCGTCGTCGCGGGTGAAGGTCTCCTTGGTGGCCTCGTCCATCTCGACGATCTTCGGGTCGACCTGCTCCTGGCGGTAGAACACGTGGCGCTGGCCGGCCCGGGACGTGAGGTAGCCGGCGTCGAGGTGGGCGAACCGGCCCCCCTCCTCGTTGGCCGACCGCAGGTTGCCCCAGAACTCCCGCAGGAAGGCGGGGTCGAACTCGTGCTGGAGCCCGGCGATGATCACCCCGTCGACGTTGTCGGCGTAACGGTTCCCCACGCCGTAGGCGATGACGCCGCCGTAGCTGTGGCCGACGATGGCCACCTTGTCGAAGGCGACCCCGAACCGGCCGCTCCGCAGGGCGTCGATCAGCTGGCCGAAGATGAAGATCTGCGAGTTGACGTTGACTTCGGACGAATCGGGGTGGCTGCTGTCGGCCATCCCCAGCCGGGTCACATTGAGGGTGGCGATCCCGGCCGCGTTGATGGCCCGTACGTACGAGTACCGCTCGGGCTGGTACGGGAGGTCCCAGGTCGTCGGCCCGTAGGTGGCGCCGGAGATGAGGACCTGAACGGCCCGACCCGGACCCGCTCCACACAGCTCGACGGCAATGCGTTGATCGACGGCCCGGCCCGGACCGAGGGCCACCGGCACCACGTCGGCGCGACAGTCGGAGCCCTCCGCTCCGCTCGGCGCCACCGGTGGGACGAGCACCCCGGCCACGAGAGCCAGACCGATGAGCCACCTTCCGCGCCCCGGTGCAACCATCCCCGCCTCCCCCCAGGCCGGCACGATTCCGTGCCTTCAATGGTAGACGGGAGGGACGCGCCAGCCCCGGCGGGGTCGGTCACCGCCGGGGTGGCGTCAGAACTGAGGGTTGATCAGAAGATCAGTGGTCGTGCGGGTCGCCGTTGGTGTGGTGGCCATTGCCGGGCGAGGCCGACATCCGCGGCTCGGGCTCACCCTGGGACCACCACGGCGGCGCCCACTCGGGCCGGGTGGGCCGCCCGCGGGAGCCGTGGCCGTTGCCCATGCCGGAGTGCGAGACGGTGTCGTTGTGGTCCTCGGCCAGGTCGACCATGGCGGCGTCGAAGCGGCCGGTGTCCTCGTCGGCTCCCAGCCACGCCTTGGCCTGCTCCACGAAGGTCCCCGCCTTGGACAGGCAGTCGATGACGGAACCCTCGATGACGCGGAGATGGTCGACCCGCTCCTGGGCGCCGTTGACGATGTGGATCGCATCGTTGCGGGCGTCGGTGATGATCTGGGTCGCTTCCGCATCGGCGGCCGTCCGGCGGGCCTGGGCCTCCCGGCGAGCCTGCTCGAGTACCTCTTCGGCTTCCACCTGGGCGGCGCGGGCCACCATCTCGGCCTCCTGGCGGAGGCGGGCGGCGGCCGCCCGAGCGTTGTCGATCTCCGCTTCCACCTCGGCCCGCACCCGGCGGACCTCGGCTTCGGCGTCGGCGGTGATGCGGTCGGCGGTCTCCGACGCCATCTGCATCAGGCTCTTGAAGCCGCCGTCGACCTGGAGGAACACGTTCTCAGCGGCGGTCGATTCCGCTCGTGCCTGGAGTTCGTCGCTGAGCTCACGCATGAACTCGTCGACGAGGTTCTGGTCGTAACCCTGACGCCGAAGGGGAAACTCCTTCGACCTGATGTCTTCTGGCCGCAGGTTCATGTCCCGCCTATTCGGCGACACAAAGCCACAATCCTGCCCCCGAGCAGCCAAAAGCCCCGATCAGGCCGCTTTGGCGATATTCGCCAGGATCCCCTCGACGATCCGGTCCCACGCCCCCCGGGGCAGGTCGTGGCCCATCCCCTCGATGACGAGCAACTCGGCGCCGGGGATGGCCTCGGCCGTGGCCCGGCCCCAGGACGGCCGCACCAGCGGATCGGCGGCGCCGTGGATCACGAGCGTCGGCAGGTCGAGCTTGGCCAGCCCCGGCCGCCAGTCCCCGGAAGCGATGATGGCGCACAGCTGGCGGGCCGCGCCCTCGGGATGGAAACAGCGGTCGTAGGCCAGGCCCGCCCGGGCCCGGATCTGGTCCTCGTCGACGGGGAAGCCGGGCGAGCCGACGACCCGGGCTCCGTCGACG
Source organism: Acidimicrobiia bacterium (assembly GCA_044870155.1). GTDB lineage: Bacteria > Actinomycetota > Acidimicrobiia > IMCC26256 > BP-133 > CAWBJP01. The sequence goes on from JBIOYN010000396.1 coordinate 8,367, forward strand.
GACACCGCGATCGCCTCTTCCCGGGACGCCGGCGGCGGGCGCAGGAGTGCGGCATTGGCTTCAGGGCTGGCGGGGTCCGAGGACATGTTCCCCGTGGGAGTCGACATGATCGAGCACAGGGAGAGAACCCGGTCGGGGTGGTGGATGGCCATGTTCTGGGCGATCATCCCCCCCATGGAGACACCGACCGCGTGGGCGGCGGCGACGCCCAGGACGTCGAGGACGGCAACACCGTCGCCGGCCATGTCCACCACGGTGTAGGTGGCCTGCGAGCGGTCGCCCTGGAGGGCGGCCAGGAGGTCGGGCGGGGGGCCCTCGGTCTTGGTCGACAGCCCCACATCCCGGTTGTCGTAGCGGACGACGAAGAAGCCGCGCCCCGCCAGCTCGGTGCAGAAGTCGTCGTGCCAGTGGATGAGCTGGGCGCCCAGGCCCATCACCAGCAGGATGGCGGGATGGCCGGGGTCGCCGGTGGTCTCGTACTCGATGGTGACGCCGTTGGCGGTCACGGACGGCATGGGCGCTCCTGGTCGGACGAACGGACGGACGGTCGGTCGGGGTTCGACGAGCTGGTCCCGCAGGGCCTGGATTCGGTCGGGCTGCAGGCCGTGCGCCGCCAGGTACCCGGCGGTTCCCCCCAGCCCTGGGCCATGCCGGCTTCGTCCACGCCCGCCACCGACTGCAGGAGGGCGGCCAGGACGCCGGTGCGGTCCTTGCCGGCGGCGCACCCGAAGCCGGCCGGCAGCCCGTCGACCACGCCGGCCAGCGTGGTGCCGTGTTCGTCGTCGAAGAGTGTCCGCAGCCCGACCCCGCCCAGGTGCGAGAGGTCGCGGGTGCCCACCAGGGCGCCGGACACCCGGTAGACGAGTCCTCGCCGGAACCGGCCGCCGCCGGCCACGGAGCCTCCGATATCGGCCACGGCCAGCCCGCCACCGATGTCGACAGGTGGTTGCACGCCCGCGGAGGTTAACGGCGCGACGGGACGAGCCCGCCAACCGGGCGGCGCCGCCGGCTACAGCGGAGCGGTGAGCTCGAGCTGGATGCCGTCGGGGTCCCGGAAGGGAAGCAGGGCGATCCCGAAGGGGACGAGGTCGTAGATCTCCCCGTGGGTGACGCCCCACTCGTCCATGATCTTGACGGCCTCCTCCAGGGCGGCCTTGCTCTCGACGTTGAAGCTCAGGTGGTCGAGGCCGACGCGGAACGGATCGAAAGCGTCGTTGGCGTCCCGCCGGGAGGCGTCGGTGGGGCGGAGGCCGATGAGGAAACCGGCGTTCATGAGCACGATGCCGCCCTGGAGGTTGTATTCCAGGGCCTCGTAGTGCGGGTCGTCCTCGGGCGGGAGCGAGTCCATCGCCACCTGGAAACCCAGGAGCTCGGTGTAGAAGGCCCGGGAGCGCTCCAGGTCATTGACGCTCAAACGGATGTGGTGGACGGGTCCGATGGTCAGCTGGGCCACGATGGCTCCTTTCGCTGAGTGTCCTCGAGGATCAGTGGACCGTAGTCCCTCACCGCCCGTCGAGCTTGGCGGCCACGGCATCGATCACGGCGGCGGCGAAATCGACCCCCGCGAACTGGCTGGCGCTCCCCAGCCCGCCCGGGCTGAACACGTTGACCTCCATGAGCTTGTCGCCCACGATGTCGATCCCGGCCAGGAAGATCCCGTCCGCCTCCAGCTTGGGGCGGACCGCCTCGGCCAGGGCCAGGACGGTGTCGTCGATCTCCGCCGGGGCCGCGCCGCCCCCCGCACTCATGTTGGAGCGGGCGTCGCCCTCGGGGGGGAGGCGCCGGAAGGCGCAGTACCGGCCGTCGACCTCCAGGGGCTGCCCGTCGACGAGGAAGAGCCGCAAGTCCCCGTCGTCAGCCGCCGGCAGGTACTCCTGGGCCACCACATACCCGTCACGGGCCACGGCTTCGATCATCTGGCTGAGGTTGCCCTCCTCGGCGGGGACGACCACGAACACGGACTGGCCCCCGGACCCCTGCAGGGGCTTGACGACGGCCCGCCCGCCGTGGCGCTCGACGAACTCCCGGGCCTCGCCGGCGTCGCGTGTCACCAGGGTCTCGGGGCGGACCCGGGCCGGGAACGACTGGAAGTAGAGCTTGTTCAGCGCCTTGGACAGGCCGGCCGGGTCGTTGAGGACGAGCACGCCCTCACGGGCGGCCAGCTCCCCGAAGATGATGCCCACGGCCTGGGCCCAGGGCCGGGTCTGAAAATCGTCGGCGGGGTCGTTGCGCAGCATCAGGACGTCGAGGTCAGCCACGGCGATGCGCTCAGGACCGTTGTCCTCGGCCTGGACGACTTCCAGAAAAGCGTCCTCGTCGGGGGTGCCGGCGGTGGGGGCGCGGCGGGCCCGGGCCCGCACCTTCTCGTCGGGGTCGTAGGCGAAGTCGTCGCCGCCCAGGTACCACACCTCGTGGCCGGCGTCGGCCGCCGCCCGGGCCATCCGGGTGGTCGAGTACACCGCCTTCTCGGTGGCCACGTCGTTGACGAAGAAACCGATCCTCACCCGCACACCGCCGCCGCCAGCTGGTCGAGGCCCAGCCCGGCCCGGATCCGGGCCAGGTTGCCGGCGGCCCGGGGGTGGGCCAGCCACCGGGGCGAGAGGGGGACGGGAGCGAGGAGCCCGCAGCCGGCCAGCCCCTCGATCACCGGGACATGGAGGAGATCGAGCTTGCCCACCAGCAGGGGGTCGAGCGCGCCACCGGTGGCCAGGTGGGAGAGCAGGCGCTCCAGGCCCCGCAGGTAGATGGCGTCCTTGGTCAACCCCCCGGCCCGGTAGACCCGCATCACCACCCGGAAGGCGGGGCCGGGCGGGAACCGGTGCCGGTGATGCAGGTAGGAGAAGGTGGCGGGAAACGGCTCGCCGCCCAGGAGGCGGTCGACGGCCACCACCCGGGCGGAGAGCAGCGCCAGCCGGGCGGCGTTCAGCCCACCGACCAGGAACTCGGCCAGCACCGCCAGTCCCTCCTGGGTCTCCTCGGCGCCGGGCAGCCCCACCCGCAGCAGGCCGAGGGGTTGAACCCGGCCGTTCTCGTGGGTGAGGACGTGGGTGCCGACCTCGTGGTGCACCAGGGCCTCGACCCGGCCCGGGTCGAGGGCCAACCCGCGGCCCACCAGCACCCGGTCACCGGAGACGAGGATGCCGGGAAGATCGTCCCGCACCTCCACGGTGGCCTGCACCAACGGCCACTGGCTCCGGTAACGGCCGATCTCCGCCTCCGCCCGGCGGGCGAAGGCTGCTGCGCCCACCGCCATGCCGCCGTTCCCGCCCGCCGTCCGGGCCCGGTCGAGGATGGCCTCGGCCGTGGCCACCAGCTCGGGTTCCACCCCGCCGTAGAGCTCGAGGGCGGTGTCAAGGAAGGCGGGGGTGTTGCGCTGCTCGATCAGCCGGATCTGCCCGTCGAGCTCACGATGCTTGGCCTCGAACAGGGTCCGGAGCGCGGGGTCGTCCACCGCCGCGATCGGGAGGCGATCGAGTCGGGACCGCAGGGCGGCGGTGTCGATGGCCACCGGCCGGTAGGTGAAGACCGGTGCCCCGCGGCACCCCTTCGCCCGGAAGGCGGTCCGGGCCGCCTCCACGTCGACGGGGGTGATGGCGACCAGATGGTCGAAGGCGCCGCTGATCTCGACGAGGGCGGCGTCGACCTCGGCGGCTACAGCCGGGAGGTGGGTGTCGGTACTGGTCCTCATGACCGGCACAGGCCTTCCACCACGGCGGGCACGGTGGCGGCCAGCGCCCGGCCCACCCCCTCCAAGGAGGGCGGGTCCAGTCGGCCCGTGCGCTCGTCCATGAAGAACTTCTTCACCTCGACGGCCAGGGCGCAACCCGTAGCGGGGAACCTCCCGTGCACCCAGCGCGACAGGTACCCGCCCTTGAAGCGCACGTTCTCTCCGATGTCGAGAGGACGACCGCCGACCGTCTGGACGGACAGGGCGGTGAGAAAACCGTCGGCCACCGGGCCCCACCGGTCGCGATCCAACGACCCCGTACCCAGGTTGACGTCGGGCGCGGGGCCTTCGGGGTGGCTCGGGCCCGTCCGGCGATGGTTGTAGCTGTGGAGGTCGTAGACGACGAAGCGGCCCTCCCGGGCCTCCACGGCGCTGAGGATCGATTCCAGCTCGGAGTAGAAGGCGTCGTAGAGCCGGCGCGATTCGGCCACCAGGTCAGGGGGCGGTGGCTCCCGCCAGACCTGGAGCCCCCAGGCGTCCTGGGGTTCGAGGTAGACGGCCTTGTCCCGGGGCCGGTTGAGGTCGACCTCGAAGCGGGAGCGGTGGACAAGGACCCGGGTCGGGGCCAGCTCGGCCCACGCCCCGCTGTAGGGGTCCTCCTCGTAGGAGCGGGTCTGGTCGTCCACGGCCAGAAGCGCCGCCACCTCGGATCGCACGTCGTGACCGCAGTGGATGCCACAGGCCACCACCGGGCCATCTCCGCGCCAGATCTCCCACGCGTCCACCTGCACCTCTTCCCCCCCAGGGGGCCCCGACAAACGGAGCCACGCCTGCCCGGAGCCCGGTCGGGGTAGAGGAACCGGCAATGACCGAAGACGCCGCGCAGCTCGTCCGCCGGGCTGCTACCAGAGGATGCCTGCGCTACTCGGAGCTGGACGGGTTCGTCTCCCGGGCCGGCCTGGAACCGGCCGCCGTCGAGGAGCTGTGCGACGAGCTTGCCGCCCGGGGCGTCCGCCTGACCGACGACTGCGATTGCACCGGCCACGCTCCGGTCACCGACTTCCGCAACGACGAGCTGGCCGGCGTGACCAGCGACGCCAGCCGGCTGTTCACCTCGGGCCCGGTGCAGCACCCGCTGCTCACCGCCGAGGAGGAGATCGCCCTGGCCCAGCGGATCGAGGCCGGCGACCGGATCGCCCGCAACCGCCTGGTGAGCTCCAACCTGCGCCTCGTCGTCTCCATCGCCCGCCGGTACGAGGGCCGGGGGGTCGCCCTGCTGGACCTGGTCCAGGAGGGGATTCTCGGGCTCATCGGCGCCGTCGAGCGCTTCGACTGGCGGCGGGGTTTCCGCTTGTCGACCTACGCCACCTGGTCGATCCACAACGCTCTGCGCCACGCCGTGGAGAGCCAGGGCCGGGCCCTGCGCATCCCGGCTGACGTCCTCCGGCGCGAACGCCGCCTGCGGGAGGTGGAGGAGGAGCTCACCCGACGCCTGGGCCGCCGGCCCCGGGAAGCCGAGATCGCCGCCGCCGCCGGGGTGTCGAAGCGGATGCTGCGGGCCCTGCACCACAGCCGCCGGCAGGTCGTCAGCCTGGACGAGCCCACCCCGGGGGACGACGGGTCCCTCATCGACCTCGTCGCCGCTGAGGACGGGCCGTTCGAGGAGACGGTGGAGCTGAGCCTGGGCCAGGACAGCCTGCGGCGGGTCGTCGACGCCCTGCCCGAGGTGGAGCGCCGGGTGGTCGAGCTCCGCTACGGCATCGGTGGCGGCGAGCCCGCCACCCTGAGAGAGGTGGGCCGGGCTCTGAACCTGAGCGGTGAGCGCATCCGCCAGATCGAGCGCCGGGCGCTGCAGCGGATGGCGCTGCGCCGGGAGGTCCAGGCGCTGCGGGTGACGGCCTGAAGGCCGTCCTGCGCCACACTGACGGCTCCGGAGTGACAGGAGGAGCCCGATGAGCCGGCGGGACCAGATCCGCATGACCGACGACGAGGTGGCCGAGTTCCTCGACGCCAACCGCTCCATGACGCTGGCCACCCTGGGCCCGGACGGCGGGCCCCACCTGACCGCCATGTGGTACGCCGTGCGCGACGGCCACATCGTTTTCTGGTCCTACGGCCGGGCCCAGAAGATCGTGAACCTGCGCCGCGACCCCCGCCTCTCGATCCTGGTCGAGGACGGCGTGGCCTACAACGAGCTGCGGGGCGTCTCCCTCACCGGGACGGCCGCGATCCTGGAGGACCCCGCCGACGTACTGGCCGTGGGCGAGCTGCTCCTCCGCCGCCACAGCGACACCGGGGAGGCGGCCACACAGGCGGCGGCCGCCACCGCCCCCAAGCGGGTGGCCGTCCGCGTCGACGCCGGACGGGTGACCTCCTGGGACCACGGCAAGCTCGGCGGCGGGTACTGATCCTTCCGGACATCCGAGGGACATCCGAGGCGGGCGGCCTGGGTAGGAACTGGTGCCATGGAGATTGTTCGGAATCCCGATGGCACCTTGGTCGTTCCGGTGCAGCCGGAGCGGCGGCACGCAACCGATGAGGACGAGGACGACTCGTCCGGCCGGGCCGAGGTCGAGGCGCCGGAGCCCACCACCACCCGGGTCCTTCACCCGGGCGAAGGTGGTTACGACGAGGCCTTGGCGGAATGGGACCGTCAGCAGCACCCCGAGCCGGCTGTCTCGACGCCCAGCGGACGGCAGGAGGCCATGGCTCTGATCCATGCCGTGGCCAACTCCCCCGACCAGGCGGTGGGCTCGGCGGTGGAGGCGCTCGCCGATCCCAGCGCCAGCGGAGAAGCGTTGCGCCACGTTCTGGTCGGGGGCGTTCCTTCAGTCGAAGCCTTCGCCGCCGAGGTCGCAGCCGCGGAAGGCGGCGACCCCCTCCCCGCGCACAAGGCCACCAAGATCATTGGTGAGGTGCTGAGCGCGCTCGACTCCTGACCGCGCTCAGGCGGCGCGCAGTACGGCCCCGAGGCGGGCCTTGGCCTTGGCCAGGGCCACGGGCTCGTCGAGGAGCGCCCCGGTGGCGCGCACCAGCGCCCGGCAGGCAGCCACCTCGGGCATGGTCGGGCCGTGGACGCCGATCAGGCGCCGGGCGAAGGGCGGCAGGCTGGCCATGGCCCCGGCGTAGAGCACCCGCCACACGGGCTTGAGGGCGAAGGCGAGCCCGGGCGGGTCAGCCAGGAACCGCAGGGCGTCACGGGCCTGCTCCCCCACCGCCAGGTTGCGCCGGTGGTGCTGGAGGGCGGCGTCGAGCTCGCCCCAGGAGCGGGGCGGGTCGGGCACCTCCATGGCCTCGCCCACCCGGGCCACCTCGGCGACATAGAAGTCGAGCTCGGTGTGACCGAGGGGATGGGCGGCGAAGCGCTGGTGGGCGGCGGCGGTGGCGGCGTACTGGGTGACGTGCACCCAGTGGAGCAGCTCGGGGTCGTCGGCCCGGTAAGGCCGCCCGTCGGGCGTGACGCCCACCACCCGCTGGTGGATCTTCTGCACGGTCTTCACGGCCTTGGCCGCCTCGGCCGAGGAGCCGTAGGTCACGGCCAGGATGTAGGCCCCTGTCCGCTTGGTGCGGCCGAAGAAGTCGTCGCCGAAGGAGCTGTGGTCGGCGACGCCGGCCAGGGCCCGGGGGTGGAGCGACTGCAGGGCGAAGGCGGAGACGCCGGCCACCAGCATGGCGATGTCGGCATGCACCCGCCACGTCACGGATCCGGGCCCGAACCACCCCAGGTCGGCCTGGGGGTTGAGCAGCCGCTCCCGGGTGGTGGTGGTGTCGACCAGATGGCCCATGGCCTCCCGGGCGAAGCCGGCCAGGACGGGCGCGGCCAGGCGGGCGGCGGCACCGGCGGCCGCCCCCACGGCCAGCTCGGGCGGGCTGGGGCGGGGCGGGAGCCACAGGCGACCCTTCACGTACGGCATCTCGTCCTCCACCCGGTCGGGGGGTGCAGCTCTTCCCACCAAGAGTACGAGCCTTCGCCGGGCGCCACCTGCGGGAATCACCCGCTTCCGGTCGGTACGACCCCCCTTGGCAGGTACGGGCGGAAATGTCCGTTTTGAACACGAAATGCCATATTGCACTGAGTGTCACATAGGTCTTACGTTCACCGCCAGTACTTGGAGACGTCATCGCCGCGTCACCGACAGGGGAGGATCGATGGGCCTCGGGCACAGCCTCGTCGATGTGTCGGATTCGGACGACGAACTGATGGAGCGGGCGCGGGCGGGGGACTCCGCCGCCTTCGCCACGCTCTACCTCCGGCACCGGGCCACGGCCCGCCGCATCGCCCTCGTGCTCACGGCCTCGAGCGCCGATGCCGACGACGCCGTGGCCGAGGGCTTCACCCGCCTGCTGGCCGCGCTCCCCCGCCTGGCCGGCCGGCCCGTCGTCTTCCGCGCCTACCTCATCACCGTCATCAAGAACGTCGTGGCCGACCGCCACCGGCGGATGGGCCGGGTCGAGATCCGCGACGAGTTCCCGGAGTGCCCGTGCCTGGCCGAGCACGACGACCGGATGATCATGGCCGACGAGCAGTCCCTCGTCCGCCAGGCGCTCGCCGGCCTGCCCGACCGGTGGCGGACGGTGTTGTGGCTCACGGTGGTGGAGGGCCTCAGCCCGGCTGAGGTGGGGCGCCGCATCGGGGTGACCCCCGCCGCCGTCGCCGCCCTCGCCTACCGGTCCCGCCAGAAGCTCCGCCTGGCGTACCAGCAGTTGGACGCGGCGGGGTCCCTCATCCCGCCGTCAGGGCTGACGGCTGCCGCCT
>JBIOYN010000397.1:0-39188 GCA_044870155.1 Acidimicrobiia bacterium
GGAAGATGCTCCGAAGGTACGCCGCCACCACCGGCAGCGGTGCGGTGTAGAGACGGGACGGGACCTCCATCTCAACGCCACGGGCGCGAAGCCCCCATGCGCCGACGAACTCGGCCAGACCTTGCCCGTACAGCCTGGTCCGCCGGCAGTCGATGCTCTCGTCCCGAGTCAGCACCGCGCGCTCATGGCGGTGGACGGTGGGGAACACCTTGTCGATGGCCGCCGTCACCCACTCGAGCTCAGCCGCGGTCACCGTCATCGCCTCGATGGTGAGGGATCGGTTGGTGCCCTCGTACCGGCCGACGAACCCGTCGCTCTGCAGCCAACCGGCGAGCGCGGCTTCCGCCACGTCCACCGTGGCCAAGGATCCGGACCCCCAGGACTCGGTGCGATGCCACTCGAGCCTGTCGCCCGCCTCGAGTTCGCCGGCTTCCACGAACCGTCCCGCCCGGACGCCGCTCACGCGCCAGACGAGATGGTCGGGCGTGACATCAAGGGTGTAGCCGGCCTTCGTGTGGATGCGCAGGACCCGCTTCGTGCCGTTCGCCTTCACGGCCACGATGCTGGTGAGCCCATGGGCGTCGAACACCTTCGTACCGACGGCGGCGTCCTCCACGAGCCGGCCGATCGGCACCAGACCGTCCACTGTGCTGACGAGGGCGTCGTAGGGCTGGCACGCGCTCGCCTGGGCGGGCACGCCCTTCACCCCGATGTTGAACCACACCGGCGAGTTGAACGCCGCCCGCTGGTGGACGAGCAGGTACTTGAGCTCGTCCCGGAAGGCGTCGGCCTCACCTTCGTCGACGAAGTACCCGTCCCGCACCCCCCAGTCGGAGATGGTGTCGGCCACCCGGTCGATGACCTGGCGCAGTGACGACTCCCGGCCGGGCGTGCCCAGCTGACCCCGGAAGTACTTCTGGGCCACGATGTTGGTGGCGTTCTGCGACCAGGACGTGGGGAACTCCACTCCGGGCTGGAAGAAGGCGTCGCCGCCGGACTTGTAGTTCGGGATGCGGGCGTCCCGCTTCTCCCAGGCCACCGTGTCGTACGGGTGTTGCCCCGCTCGCGTGAAGTGCCTGCGAATCCCGATTCCGACCTGCTCCGGCGCCATCGCCATCGGCCCTGACCTCCCTGGTCTCCTGCCTCGACCCGTCCCCGTCTCGCCGGTCCCAAACCACAATATCTTGTGGTTCCTCTTCTTCGAACCCCGAGATGGAGGGTAATTACAGCACCAGAACTACATACGTGTCAACAGCGGCGGACCAGCAAAGCGGCAGGTCAGAGACCGTTCGCGATTGTTTGCATTCGTGCACGCGTGCACATGCGGAACACCCCAGGGAAGCGGCCGCAGATTAGGTCTCGGAGCGACCCGGACCCGACTTCGGCGAGGTCGTCTTCCGCAGGAGGCCGGCCTCCCGGGCGAAGTCGGTGACGTCCTCGAAGCCCTTGTAGACGGAGGCGAAGCGCAGATAGCTGACGGGGTCGAGGGTGCGCAGGCCGTCGAGCACGGCCCGTCCGATGGCCTCGGTGCCCACCTCGGGGCCCGAGTGGCGCATCTGCTCCTCCACGGCGACGGCCAGCGCCTCGATGGCCTCGTCGTCGATGGGCCGGTTCTTGGTGGCCCGCCGGATCCCGCTCACCACCTTGGCCCGGTCGAAGGGCTCCCGCAGCCCCGATCGCTTGACCACCACGAGGACGGCCTCCTCGGCCCGCTCGAAGGTGGTGTAGCGCCGGGCGCAGGCGAGGCACTCCCGCCGGCGTCGGATGGCGGCTCCGCCCTCGGCCAGGCGGGAGTCGACCACCTTGTCGTCCACCCCGTGGCAGTACGGGCACTGCATCAGGACCGGCGGAGCAGGGACTGGCGGCTGGCGCTGGGGCCCCCGGCCGCACCACGATGTGCCGCCAGGCGAAGAGTCATGGGCATGGCGCCAAGGTACCCCCGGGCCGCCCGTCGGTGGGGTCCCCGGCGCCGTCGGGAACGGGCGCTGGAGGACCCGACCGGGGATCATGGGTCCATGTCCGACGTGGTGCCGGCCGGTTCCCCCACACCTGCCCGACGGGCGGGCCCGTGGATCCGCCTGGTGCTCGTGGGCCTGGTCGCCGTCGTGGCCGGATTTCCGGCCCTGTTCCTCATCGCCTGGTTCACGTTCTCGGGCGCCCGGTTCGGCTGGGTGGCCTCGCTCGGTGCCTTCGGCCTGTTCGGCCTGGCGGCGGGTTGGCTGGCCGTCAGCCGCCGCTGGCCGGCGGCCCGGAGGCGCACCGCCCTCGGGCTGGCGGCCGTGCTCGGTCTCGCCGGCATCGCCGCCGCCCACGCCGCCCCGCCGACACCGGGCCGGCTGCGCCATGCCGCCCGGCAGTTCGAGCAACCGGCCTGGAAACTGGTCGACGACTCGGTGGAGGGAAACGCCCTGTGCTTCGACACCTGCTCCTCGGTGACGCGCCGTTACCAGGTCGACGCCGGTCCCGACGACGTCCTCAGGGTGCTCCGGCCCCGCCTCACCCGCCATGGTCTGCGGCCCCAGCCGTCGGATGCCGGCCGCTGGGAGTTCGCCGGTGGGGGCGAGGGCGACATCGCCCTGCGCGTCTCCGTCGTGGACAGTGGCGGCGGGGGCACGACGGTCTACGTCACCGCTGACGCCAGCGGGTAGGGCCGCAGCCATCGAGGGCGGCCCCCTGGACGAACCCATGTTTGCTCCGAATGTGCATTCGTGTTACCTTCCGCGGGCGGACCGGCAACGGCGCCGGTCGTAGCCTGAGCAGTGAAGGAGGAGCACCGCATGCAGGACCTCACCCCCCGCCAGCGCCAGATCCTCGAGTTCGTCGACGCCGAGGCCCGCCGGCGGGGTTACCCCCCGAGCGTGCGCGAGATCGGCGCCGCCGTGGGGCTGTCGTCGACCTCCACCGTCCACTCCCATCTCTCGGCCCTGGTGGCCAAGGGCTACCTGGTGCGCGACCCGACCAAGCCCCGGGCCCTCCAGGTCCACTTCGAACCCTCCTCGGGCGCCAACCTCGGGCGGCGTCCGGTGCGCCACGTGCCGCTGGTGGGCGACGTCGCCGCCGGTACCGGGGTGCTGGCGGCCGAGAACGTGGAGGAGGTCCAACCCCTGCCCGCCGACTTCGTGGGCGAGGGGCCGGTGTTCATGCTCCGGGTCCGGGGCGAATCGATGATCGAGGCCGGCATCCACGACGGCGACCACGTCATCGTCCGCCAGCAGCCCACGGCCGAGAAGGGCGACATCGTGGTGGCCGGCATCCCCGGCGACGAGGCCACGGTCAAGACCTACTCCCGCAAGGGCGACAAGGTCATCCTGCGCCCGGCCAACCCGCACCTCACCGACATGATCTACCGGCCCGACGAGGTCTCCATCTACGGCAAGGTCGTCGGTTTGCTCCGGCGCTACTGATCTAGGGCTCCAGCGCAGCCAGCTCGGGGGGCAGGGGCTGGGTGTGCAGCACCCCGAGGCGCCGGGTGGCGCGGGTCAGGGCGACGTAGAGGTCCGACAGGCCCCGTTCCGACTCCCCCACGATCTCTCCCGGCTCCACCAGCACCACGGAGTCGAACTCGAGGCCCTTGGCCTCCTTCACAGCCAGGACGGCCACGGGTGAGTCGAGCACGCTGCCCGTGACCGCCTCGGGCAACGCCTGGCGCACCGCCGACTCCACCTCGGCGCGCCGGGCCGCGGGCGTGAGGACGGCCAGGCGGCCGGTACCGATCTGGTCGAGCTCGCCCCGGACGGCGTCGACCAGCTGCCCGTCGAGGGACTGGACCTGGCGGGCCCACGGCCGCTCGCCGGAGTCGCGCATGGCCACCGGAGGCACCACGCCGGGGTCGCTCCGGGCCAGGACCAGGGCGGCCACGTCCATGATCTCCCGGGGGGTCCGGTAGTTGACGGTGAGCTCGGCCACCCGCCACCGGCCCCGGGCGTGCAGGTCGAGGACCTCGGCCCAGCTCGACGGCCGCCAGGTCACCCCGGCCTGGGCCAGGTCACCGACGATGGTCATCGACCGCGACGGGCAGCGCCGGAACAGCACCCGCCACTCCATGGCCGACAGCTCCTGGGCCTCGTCCACGATGACGTGGCCGAAGGCCCACGTCCGGTCGGCCCGGGCCCGCACCGACAGCGGCTCCGGACCCTGCTCGCCGGCGTAGCGGGCGGCCATGGCCTCGGCGTCGACGGGGAAGCCGAGGTCGAGCCCGGCCAGCACCCGGCGGGCGTAGGCCTCCTGGGCCCCCTTCCCCCGCCGGCGCCGGCCCGTGGCCGGCGTCCCCAGGATCTCCGCCGCCTCGTCCAGGAGGGCCACGTCCTGCACGGACCAGTCGACGTCGGCGGCGTTGGGCCGGCGGGGCCGGACCAGCGCCTCCCGTTCGGCGGCGCTGAGCTCGGGCGCCGCCGAGCGCAACAGGGCGGGGAAGCCGAAGAGGTCGTTGAGCAGCTCCTGGGGGCTGAGCAGGGGCCAGAGGCGTTCCATCACCTCCCGGAAGGCCCGGGTGCGGCGCAGGTCGACCCGGCGGGAGGGCTCTTCGAGCTGGGCGGCCAGGGCGTCGAGCACCAGGCGCTCCGCCACCTCGCGGGCCCGGTTGTGGGGACGGCGGCTGCGGCGGGCGGCGGCCCGGATGCCGCGCACCGTGCGCCGGTTGAGCCGCAGCCGCTCCCCTTCGAAGTTCACGGTCAGGTCCTGGCGGGGGACCCGCTGGCGGTCGGCCACCGCCTTGCGCAGGACCCCCACCATGCGCAGGTCGCCCTTCACCCGGGCCACGGACGCCGGGTCGCTGCGCCGGGTGGTCACGCCGGGAAACAGCTCCCCGGGAGTGAGGAGCAGGGCACCCGTCTCCCCCAGCGACGGCAGCACCTGCTCGATGTAGCGCAGGAAGACGCCGTTGGGACCCACGATGAGCACCCCGCTGCCGGCCAGCTTCCGGCGGTGGGTGTAGAGCAGATAGGCGGCCCGGTGCAGCGCCACCACGGTCTTCCCCGTGCCCGGTCCTCCCTGCACCACCAGCGCCCCGGCGAGCTCCGAGCGGATGATCCGGTCCTGGTCGGCCTGGATGGTGGCCACGATGTCGCCCATCCGGCCCGTCCGCTCCCGGCTGAGGGCGGCCAGTAGGGCGGCATCGCCCTGGAGGCCGGCCCGATCCCGCTCGGTGAGGGAGTCCAGGTCGAAGACCTCGTCGTCGAGGCTGATGACCTCCCGCCCCCGGGTGAGGAGATGGCGGCGGCGGACCACGCCCTGGGGGTCGCCGGCCGTCGCCTGGTAGAAGGGCTGGGCCGCCGGGGCCCGCCAGTCGACCAGCAGCGGCTCGTGGTGCTCGTCGGAGAGCGCCAGCCGTCCGATGTGGAAGCGGCCGCCGCCGGTCATGTCGAGCCGGCCGAAGCACAGGGGCAGGTCGCCGATGCTCATCCCCGCCAGGCGCTTCTCGAACGACACGGCCAGGGCGTCCCGCTCGTTTCGCCACTGGTGCGTCCCCGACGCCGACGAGCCGTACACCGACGACAGGTGCAGCGACGTCCGGGCCCGGTGCTCGTCGAGGAGGGCGTAGAGGCCGTTCACGTAGGCGCGCTCGGCTTCGAGCTCTTCCAGGCGGGCACGGGTGGCGTCGTCCGTGAGGGTGCTCCTCAGTCTCCGGTCAGGAATCGGACCAGGGCCCGATGACAGGTCTCGAGCGATGCCCGGGTCACGTGCTCGCCGGCGGTGTGGGAGACCTCGGGGTCGCCGGGACCGAAGTTCACGGCCGGCACGCCGTGGGCGCTGAACCGGGCCACGTCGGTCCAGCCCAGCTTGGGCCGGATACCCACCCCCAGGCGGCCGGCGAACTCGGCCACCAGCGGGTGGGACAGGTTGGGATGGGCGGCGGGCGACACCGACGTGAGCGCCACCTCGTCGGCGCCCTCCAGCAGCGCCCGCACCTCGGCCTCCGCCTCCTCCAGGGTGAGGCTGGGGGCGTAGCGGCGGTTGACCGTGATCGTGCACCGGTCGGGCACCACGTTGCCGGCCACGCCGCCGTGCATGTCCACCACCTGCAGGGCCTGGCGGAAGCACAGCCCGTCGACCTCGACCTCGTCGGGCTCATGGCCGGCCAGGCGGGACAGGACGGGCGCCGCCCGGTGGACGGCGTTCACCCCCCGCCAGGGGCGGGCGGTGTGGGCCCGGGACCCGCTGAAGGTGGCCTCGAGACGGAGCGAGCCCTGGCAGCCGGCCTCGAGCCAGTTGTCGGTGGGCTCGAGGAGGACGGCGAAGTCGCCCGCCACCAGGTCGGGCCTCGCCTCGAAGAGGTGGCGCAGCCCGTTGTACTCGTCGGCGATCTCCTCGCTCTCGTAGAACACGAAGGAGAGGTCGAAGCGGGCGTCGGCTGCCACCTCTTCGGCCAGGCGCAACAGCACGGCCAGACCGCCCTTCATGTCGGCGGCGCCCAGGCCGTGGAGGACGTCGCCTTCCACCTTGGGCACCTCGTTGCCGTTGGCGGGGACGGTGTCGAGGTGCCCGGCGAGCACGACGCGGCGCTCCCGCCCGGCGTCGGTGCGGGCCACCACGTTGTTCCCCACCCGCTCCACCCGCAGAGGGCCGGCGGCCAGGCGGACCTCGACCGCCGCCGCCAGCTCGGCTTCGGACCGGCTGACGGAGGGCACGGCGCACAGGGCGGCGGTCAGCCCGAGCAGGTCGCCGGCGGGCACGGACAGGTCGGCCATGGTGGTCATGTGGCCAGGCCGTGCTCCCGCAGGATGGCGTTGAGAGCGAGCTTGTCGTGCTCCTCCCCCTCGGCCAGGGTGCGGAGCACGAGCACGCAGGCCAGGCCGAACTCGCCGCCGGGGAAGGACCGGGCCCGGGTGGCGGGCACGGCCACGGCCCGTTCGGGGACCTCGCCCCGGGCCAGCTCGTCGCCGGTGGCGGCGTCGATCACGGGCGTCGACGAGGTGAGGACGACCCCGGCGCCGAGCTTCGCGCCCCGGCGCACCCGGGCCCCTTCCACCACGATGGCCCGGGACCCCACGAAGGCGTCGTCCTCGACGATGACCGGCGCGGCCTGCGGCGGCTCCAGGACCCCGCCGATTCCCACCCCGCCCGAGAGGTGGACGCCCCGGCCGATCTGGGCGCAGGACCCGACGGTGGCCCAGGTGTCGACCAGGGTCCCCTCCCCCACGTGGGCCCCGATGTTGACGTAGGACGGCATGAGCGTCACCCCAGGGGCCAGGTACGAGCCCCAGCGGGCGGAGGCGCCGGGCACCACCCGCACCCGGGCGGCGGCGTAGCCCCGCTTGAGCGGGATCCGGTCGCAGTACTCGAAGGGCCCGAGCTCGATCGTCTCCAGGCCCCGGGTGCGGAAGCACAGCAGGATGGCGAGCTTGAGCCACTCATGGACGACGACGTCGCCGTCGACCACCTCGGCCACCCGGGCCTGGCCCGAGTCGAGCAGGCCGACGGCCTCGGCCACCAGGTCGGGGACCTCGGGAGCGAGGCCGCCGGGGTCGTCCTTGGCCTCCCAGGCGGCGGTGATCTGCTTGGCCAGGTCGTCGTAACCGGTGGGGCTCACGACGGCGCTCGTTTCGACGGGACGCCCCGGACACCGGCCCGGCGCTTGACCTCACCGGCCAGGCGGTCGCAAGCCAGCTGGAGGCGTTCCAGGGGGTGGACGAGGGCGATGCGGACGTAGGGCGCCCCGGCGGGGCCGTAGAGCTCGCCGGGAGACACCAGCGTGCCGGTGGCGGCCAGCCGGGCGGCGATGGCCCACCCGTCCTCCTCCTCGTCCTTGGAGCGGGCCCACAGGTAGAAGCTCGCCGGGCCCCCGGCCTCGTCCAGGCCGATGGAGCGCAGCCGGGAGCGGGCGTAGGCCCGGCGCTCGCCGTACACCAGCTGCTGGAGCTCCACGTGGTCGTCGTCGGCCCAGGCCACGGCGGCGGCGGCCTGCACCGGCCCGGGCGCCATGGCCCCGGCGTGGGTGCGGACCTGACCGATGTAGCCGACCAGCTCGGGGTCGCCGGTGAAGAAGCCGCTCCGGTACCCGGCCAGGTTGGAGCGCTTGGACAGGGAGTGGAGGACGAGCACCCCCTCGGGACCGGCGGAGAGGGCGGTGGCCCCGGCCGAGGGCCGGCCGAAGGCGTTGTAGGTGAACTCCACGTAGCACTCGTCGCTGGCCACCACGATGTCCCGCTGCCGGGCCCACTCGACCGTGGCCACGAGGTCGGCGGTGGTGGCGGCCGATCCCGTGGGGTTCCCGGGCTCGTTGACCCACAGCAGCAGGGCCCGGGCGGCGTCCTCGGCGGAGACGGCTTCGAGGTCGAGGTGCCAGTCCTTGGTCAGGGGCACGGGGACGGCCCGCAACCCGGCCAGGATCGCCCCCATCTCGTAGGTGGGGTAGGACACCGCCGGGTAGAGCACGGTGTCCCGGGCCGGGTTCCGCAGGCGGAGTACGTGGGGCAGGGACGCCACCAGCTCCTTGGTGCCGGTGCAGGCCACCACGTGGGCGGGGTCCACGGCGATGCCGAAGCGGCGCTCCACCCAGCCCGCCGCCGCCTCCCGCAGCGGGAGCAGGCCCACCGCCGAGGGGTAGCCGGCCCAGCGGGGGGCGGCTTCGGCCAGGGCGGCGGCCACCGCCGGGGGGACGGGATCGCACGGGGTGCCCACCGACAGATCGACGATGCCACCTTCGGCCTCGGCGGCCTGACGCTTCAGGTCGTCGAGGCGGGCGTAGGGGTAGGGCGGCGGCACGAAGCCGCCGGCCGGCGGGGAGGAGGGAGCCGCAGACATGGAACCGAAAAGCCTAGGCCAAGTACTGCGCGAATCGCTCCACACCCTGTCGGGGCAGTCGGGCCCGGATGCGGCTCCCGGAGCCGTCGTGGACCTCGACGAGGACCTCGCCCTCCCGGTGAAGGGCGGCGATGACGTCGCCCCGGTCGTAGGGCACCAGCAGCTCCACCACGGCGTTGAGGGCCCGAAGGCGGGTGGCCAGGGTCTCGAGCAGCTTGTCGGTGCCCTCCCCGGTGACAGCGGAGATGGCCACCGCCCCGTGGTCGTCCACCAGATCGGCCACCTGCTCGGGCTCGGCCACGTCGACCTTGTTGACCACCATCAGCTCGGGGATCTGGCCGGCGTCGATCTCGGCCATGACGGTCCGCACGGCCTGGATCTGGCGGTGCGGGTCGGCGGCCGAGGCGTCGACCACGTGGATGACGAGGTCGGCGTCGCGCACCTCCTCGAGCGTGGACCGGAACGACTCCACCAGCTGGTGGGGCAGCTTGCGCACGAACCCCACGGTGTCGGAGACGAGCACCGTCTCCCCACCCGGCATCGCCAGGCGGCGCACGGTGGAGTCGAGCGTGGAGAACAGCCGGTCCTCCACCAGCACCCCGGCGCCGGTCAGGTGGTTGAGCAGCGTCGACTTGCCGGCGTTGGTGTAGCCCACCAGCGCCACCTGGGGATGCTCGGCCCGCCGGCGGGCCTTGCGCTGGGTGGTGCGGTTCTTCGCCACCTCTGCCAGCTCCCGCTCCAGCTTGGCGATGCGGGACAGGATGCGGCGCCGGTCGACCTCGAGCTTGGTCTCGCCCGGGCCGCGCTTGGCGCCGATGCCGCCCTCCTGGCGGCTCATCTGCAGGCCCCGGCCCCGCAGGCGGGGCAGCCGGTAGCGGAGCTGGGCCAGCTCCACCTGGAGCATGCCGGCCCGGCTGTGGGCGTGCTGGGCGAAGATGTCGAGGATCACCGCCTCCCGGTCGACGACGTCCCGTTCGAAGAGCTTCTCCAGGTTGCGCTGCTGGGCGGGCGACAGGTCCACGTCGAAGACGACGACGTCGATGTCGAGGAGTTCGGCCAGCTCCGCCAGCTCGTGGGCCTTGCCCTTGCCGATGTAGGTGGCGGGGTCGGGAGCCTCCCGGCGCTGGGCGGCGCGCTCCACCGGATCGGCGCCCGCCGTGTCGGTGAGCAGGGCCAGCTCGTCGAGGGAGGCCTCGGCGTCGTCGGCGGAGTCGCCGTCCACGCCCACCAGCAGGGCGCGCTGGCGGACGACCCCGAGGTCGGTCTCGGTGGCGGTCAGGCGGCGGCGTTGGCGTCCCGCGGGTGTCACGACCGCTCCTCGAAGCGTTCGAGGTCGACGTCGACGTCGAAGACATGGACCACGGGTCCGCCCAGGCGCACGGTGTCGCCCACCTCGACGCTCAGCTCCCCGCCGGGAACGGCCACCACGCACCGGGCCGGGACCAGACCCCGGCGGTGGGCCACGGCGGCCGCCGCGCAGGCCCCCGAGCCGCACGAGGCGGTCTCCCCGACGCCCCGCTCCCACACCCGCATCTGCAGTCCCCCGGCCCGGAGGGCGATCATCTCGACGTTGGTGCGCCGGGGGAAGCGGGCGTCGGTCTCGAGCACCGGGCCGTGGCGCTCCAGGGGCACGGCGGCCGGGTCGTCGACCAGGACCACGAAATGGGGGTTGCCGGCGCCGGCGGCGTCACCCCGGTAGACGACGCCGTCGACCTTGGCCTCGAGGTCGAAGGGGTCGACCACGTCGACGGGGATCTCCCCGGGGACGAAGGTCACCGCTCCCATGTCCACCTCGGCGAAGTCCACGTCACCGGTGCCGGGGCGGCGGGTGAACGTGATCGGGCGGCGCCCGGCGGCGGTGTCGACCAGCATCCGGCCGCCGGCGCCCAGGCCGGAGGCGGCGGCCACGAAGGCCAGGCAGCGCAGGCCGTTGCCGCTGATCTCCGCCATCCCCCCGTCGGCGTTGGTCAGCTCCAGGGTGCAGTCGGCACCGTCGAACCCGGGCAGGAGCCGGAGAAAGCCGTCGGCGCCGATCCCCCGGCGGCGGTCGCACAGCGCCGCCCGCAGCCCGGGCGACAGGCGCGAGGCGCCCACGGGGCCGTAGGCGGCCTCGAGGTCGGCCAGCACCAGGAAGTCGTTGGCGGTGGCGTGGAGCTTGGAGAGGTGGAGCACGGTCATGGCTCGTTCCACGTTGCCAGAAGGGCGGGGAGGACGGCGAGCGGATTCTCGGCCGTGCCCAGCCACGTGATGCGCGGGTCGCGGCGGAACCACATGCGCTGGCGCCGGGCCAGCGCCCGGGTACGGTCCGCGGCCCGGCCCAGGGCCGCCTCCAGGCTCATGCGGCCGTCGAGGTGCTCGAGGATCTCCTGGTAGCCGATGGCCTGGCGGGCGGTGCGGGACAGGCCGGCGGGACCGGCGGCCAGCCGCCGGACCTCGTCCACCAGCCCCTGACGGGCCATGGCCGCCACGCGCTCGGCGATCCGGGCCGAGGTGGCGGGCCGGGGCAGCCACACGCCGATCCGGCGCACCCGCAGCCCGGGGCCGTGAGCGGCAGCAGCGGCGAACAACCCCGGGCCGAACGACGAGAACGGCCGGCCGGTGGACAGCGTCACCTCCAGTGCCCGGACCACCCGGCGCCGGTTGGCGGGCTCGATGCGCCCGGCGGCCACGGGATCGAGGCGGGCGAGCTCGGCGTAGAGATCCTCGAGCCCGTCCTCGGCCCGGGCGTCGAGCTCGTCCCACAGCGCCGCGTCGCGCCCCGGGGGGGTGAGCCCGTCGACCACCGCCTGGTAGTACAGGCCCGTCCCGCCCACCAGCAGCGCCCGATGGCCCCGAGCCTCGATGCCGGCGATGGCCTCGGCGGCAGCGGCCTGGAAGCTGGTGAGGTCGAACTGCTCGTCGGGGCCGGCGAGGTCGATCAGGTGGTGAGGGACGGCCGCCTGCTCGCCGGGTGTGGGTTTGGCCGTGCCGATGTCCATCCCCCGGTACACCTGCATCGAATCAACGGAGACGATCTCCACGTCGCCCAGCTCGGCGGCGGCGGCCAGGGCCAGGGCCGACTTGCCCGTGGCCGTGGGACCGACCAGGGCCAGGTGCCTGTGCTCATGGCTCCTCGCCTGGCGGCTCATCGCGATGCGGTTGGGGGCCCCTGCCCCAACCGCCACGCCGTGCTCCGCACGTCGGGAGTGTCCTCCCCGCTCAAGCGGGCGAGACGGCCAGCGGTGTGCGCAGCGCCGGCGATCCCCGCAGGTAATGGGGGGCCGCCGCTTCCACCCTGACCTTGGTGAAGGTGCCGGCGAGCGGGGCCGGGTCGGCCGCGAAGTGCACGAGCTTGTTCTGGCGGGTGCGCCCGGTGGTGAACGCCGGGTCCTTCTTGGATGGTCCCTCGACCAGGACCTCCTCCACGCGGCCGACGCGGGCCTCGTGGCGGCGGAGCGCCGAGCGCTCCACGATCTCGGTGAGGCGTGACATCCGCTCCCGGGTCACCTCGGCGGGGAGGAACTCGTCGGTCCAGGCGGCGGCCTCGGTACCCGGGCGGGGCGAGAACACGAAGGTGTAAGCGGCGTCGTAACCCGCCTCCTCCACCACCTCGAGTGTGGCGACGAAATCGTCGTCGGTCTCCCCCGGGAACCCGACGATGAGGTCGGTGGTCACGGCCAGGTCGGCCACGGCGGCCCGGGCGGCGCTCAGGCGCTCCAGGTACCGGGCGGCGGTGTAACCCCGGTGCATGCGGGCCAGGGTGCGGTCGCTGCCCGCCTGGAGCGGGAGGTGGAGGTGCTCGCACACCGACTCGCACTCGGCCATGGCGGCGATCGTCTCGGGCCGGAGGTCCTTCGGGTGCGGGGAGGTGAAGCGGACGCGGCGGATGCCGGGGACGGCGTCGATGGCCCGGAGCAGATCGGCGAAGCGCGGTCGGTACTGGCCGGCACCCAGGTCCCGGCCGTAGGAGTTGACGTTCTGGCCGAGGAGGGTGATCTCGGAGACCCCGTCGGCGGCCAGCTCCTCGACCTCCCGGACGACGTCGCCCATGCGCCGGCTCTGCTCCTTGCCCCGCACCGCGGGCACGATGCAGAAGGCGCACGTGTTGTCGCAGCCGATCTGGATGGTCACCCAGGCCGAGTGGGCCACGTCGCGCCGGGCGGGCAGCGCCGAGGGGAAGGCCTCGGACTCCTCCAGGATCTCCATCACCGGACCACAGGTCCGGGCCCGCTCGAGAAGCGCCGGCGCGGCGTTGAGGTTGTGGGTACCGAAGACGACGTCCACGTGGCCGGCCCGGGCCTGGATGAGCTCCCGATCCTTCTGGGCCAGGCAGCCGCCCACCGCGATCTGGAGGTCGGGCCGAGCCGCCTTCAAAGACTTCAGGTGCCCCAGGAGCCCGTAGAGCTTGTTGTCGGCGTTCTCCCGCACGCAGCACGTGTTGAGGACCACGACGTCCGCCTCCTCAACCGTGCCGGTCTCCTCGAGGCCCTCGGCCGCCAGCAGGCCGGCCAGACGCTGCGAGTCGTGCTCGTTCATCTGGCAGCCGAAGGTCCGGATGTAGAAGCGCCGGGTCACGACCTCAGTGTAGGGACTCCCCACCCGGCCGCCGCCGCCGGCCGGGACGGGTCCGGACGCGCAGACGCGCCCCCTGCGGGGCGCGTCGCCGCGAACCTCGGCCGGCCCTCACGGGGCCGGGGGGTTCAGACTGACAACTTGGACAGGTCGACGGGCACGGTGGCGCCGGGCGTCGGGGCCTGGACGGCGGCCCGGCTCCGGTTCTCCACCGAGAGGCGGATGGCCGTGCGGCCCTCGCCGGCGATCTCCACGTCGGCGAACGTCGGGATGCACACCAGGTCGATCCCCGACGGCGCCACGTAGCCCCGGGCGATGGCGATGGCCTTGATCGCCTGGTTCAGGGCGCCGGCTCCGATGACCTGTACCTCCACACTGCCCATCTGACGGACCACACCCGCGAGCGCACCGGCCACCGAATTCGGGTTGGACCGGGATGACACCTTGAGGCATTCCATGGGCCGAGCCCTTCCTCTGGGGAGCGTGAACCGGGCCTTCCGCCCAGCTCTTCATCAAACCTTACTCTCCGTCCGTCCCCGGTCAATCCCTCTCCGTCAACCATCGAGGTGGGTCCGGACACCCTCATCGTACGAGGGTTACTGCATGGTAACACGCGCCAATTCGTTGCTGGGACCAGGATTAACTGCGCCTTAACAGTCTTTTCCACCTGACACAGGAGAAAAACGTCCCAACAGGCAAATCGTGACGTACCTCGACGCAGTTTTTCGTACGCAGTTTTTCGGCCGGCGACCCGGGCCTCGGTCGCTCCCCCCGCCATGTTGAAAATGGGCGGCCCCGGGAGCGGGTGGTGGGTCGTCCCGGGGCCGCCCAGGCCTTTATGCCTCGGTTACCTCGGCGGCCTCATCTTCCACTTCGGCATCAACGCCGCCAATTCCCGCTTTGTGCAGGATCTTCTCGGTGATGTCGACCATGAGTTCGGGGCTCTCACCCAGGAACTCCTTGGCCTTCTCCCGCCCCTGCCCCAGCTGCTCGCCCTCGTAGGTGTACCAGGCCCCGGACTTCTTCAGAATCCCGAGTTCGACGCCCAGATCGAGCACCGTCCCCTCCCGGCTGATCCCTTTGCCGTAGGTGATGTCGAACTCCGCCTGGCGGAAAGGAGGAGCGCAGTTCGACACGACGATGTCGTTTGCCACGAAGGTGTGGTCCTCATCGACCTCGAGGTCGTAGATCCGGCGCCACTCAGGTGGGCTGACCCGCTTGATGCGGTCGTACCAGACGTCCTCACCGAGGACCCCGTACAGAAACTCACTCTCCAGGGCATCAGCCAGGCGCTCGATGTGGTCTCGTCGAAGGCGACCGCGACCCAGTACCTGTTCCAGGCCCCTGCTCGCTGTCTCCGCCGTTCGTCCCACAAACCGGGCCACGTCGTGCGGCGTCACCCCGAGCCCACGAAGGTAGGCAAGGATCGGTCCGGTCTGCGACACAGGGAGATACCCCCGCTGAGAGCCCCGATGCTTGGCCAGGGCGGGGTCGGCAAGCTCTTCGAGCAATCGCCTACCTCGAGGCCCCCACATGGGGATTGTCTCCGAGAAACGGATGACGTTCTCGATGCCGCTCGTCCGCACCTCCCAGGCCGGCAGCTTCCCATGCACGCGACGACCGTTGATGAGACTGGGCCGCTTTGCCGTCGGGTCGTACACCCGGACGGAACTTCCGATACCGAAACGCAGGAGCAGCCAGTGCATTTGATGCGCGAGTTGCTGAGACGTGGTGGTGAAGCCCAGCCGGATCCCGCCGGTCTGCTCGCGACTGACGTGCCCGTCGCTTTCGAAGAGGCCGAACACGAGATTCGAAAGGACTTCTCCAGACACGTCAGGGGTGAGCAGGCTGGCGGGAAGCCGCTTCGCCGGGGCGAGATGACCCCAGATACCCGCCCACCGGGCAAGAGCGAGCACGCCGTTCTTTTCACCGGGACGGTGCGAGAAGCTGGTTTCGATGCCATCCCGGTGGGCCGTGCAACCCAGGGAGGCGGCGATGCCGATGGCGTCTTCCTGAAGTTCTTCGGCGGTGTTGATGAAGGCGATGGGCGTCTTGCCACCGACATAACCGTCGCCAATCAGATAGCCGAGCAACCGGGCGTGGTCTGGAGAGATCGGCTGCGACGTGCCGAAACCATGGATCTGGCGCGGCCGGGCCAACGTGTCGCCCACGGTGAGACTTCCCGCTTCCTGCCATCCCTTCTCCGTCAGCACTTTGTGGTCTGGCGTCACCCAGAGGGCGGTCCCATCTCCGAGGTGTAGCCCGATGACCTCCGCTTCCCCCTGGTCGAAGCGCTGCACGATCGGTCGGATGCCCAACTTCCCGGCTTTGTCAGCTGATACCACGCAAATGCCTTCGCCCTTCTCGACGACGTCTTCGATCAGATGGGTCAGCCCCGTCACCGGGTCGAAGACAGTCGTGCCGGCAGCGACGCACTTGTTCTTCACCACCTTCACCCGAGTGCGGTTCCCGACCACCTCGAGGCCGTCCTTGATGCTCTCGATCCGGCGGATGTCGAGCCGCACCGACGAGTAGAACTTCAGCGCCCGCCCGCCAGGGGTGGTCTCCGGGGACCCGAACATCACGCCGATCTTCTCCCGGAGCTGGTTGATGAAGACGGCGATCGTGTTCGACCGGTTGAGGTTGGCGGTCAGCTTGCGCAGCGCCTGGCTCATGAGCCGGGCCTGGAGGCCGACGTGGGAGTCCCCCATCTCGCCTTCGATCTCGGCCCGGGGGACGAGGGCGGCCACCGAGTCGATGACGATGACATCGAGGGCGCCGGAGCGGATCAGCATGTCGGCGATCTCGAGGGCCTGCTCCCCCGTGTCGGGCTGGGAGATGAGCAGGTCGTCGATGTTGACGCCGATGGCCTTGGCGTAGACCGGATCCATGGCGTGCTCGGCGTCGATGTAGGCGCACTGTCCGCCGTTGCGCTGCGCCTCGGCCACCACGTGCATGGCCAGCGTGGACTTCCCCGAGGACTCCGGACCGTAGATCTCCACGATCCGGCCCCGCGGGAGCCCTCCCACCCCGAGGGCCACGTCGAGTGAGAGGGCTCCCGTCGAGATCGTCTCCACCCGCATGTGGGCGTTCTCGCCCAACCTCATGATCGAACCCTTGCCGAACTGCTTCTCGATCTGGCCGAGGGCCATCTCGAGGGCCTTGTCACGCTCCACTGCGCATCCTCCTGGACTCGGGCGATTCATCTGCGGGGGAAGCTCGTCGGAGGCAGCGTACCGACCGGGTGAGACAGTATTGCACCCGTGGAATTACTCCGATGCAACAAATCCTAGAACGAACGGCTGTTCGGTACAAGGAATGCCGGCTCAACCCCCGAGGGGGAGCCGGGCGAGCACGGAGTACGAGGAGCCGGAGGACGACAACCGGCTCTGGTAGAGGACGATCTCCTCCACCGTCCAGGGCTCCCCCACCGGCCGATCGCCCAGGGCGGCCACGACGGGGGTGACGTCGGCCTGGTCCCGGAGGCGGGCCACGGTGAGATGGGAGCGGAAGGGCCGGGTCTCGACCTCGTAGCCGAGCGGCGCCAGACCGGCATTGACGGCCCCGGCCACGGTGGCCATGGGACCGGCGCCGTCCGCGGCCCCGATCCAGATGACCCGGGCCCGCCGGGCGTTGGGGAAGGCGCCGGATCCGCCGAGCCGGAAGCGGAAGGGGGCCAGGTCGCCGACGGCCGTCGAGAGCCCGTCGACCACCGGCGCCAGCATCGCCACCGGACCGAGGAACTGCAGGGTCACGTGCCACTGGTCCCGGCCTGCCCACCGGGGCCCGACCATGACCTTCCGGGCGGGTGCCAGGCACTCCTCCACCGCCTCGAGAACGTTTTCCGGCGGCCGGACGGCCACGAAGGCCCGGCCCACCTCCGGCGCCGGACCGGTTCGTTCAACGCCCGAACGGGCGCCTCGGGGTGCCCCCGGCCGACGTTCGGGCCGCCCGGGCCTCACAGCGCCGGATCGCTGTCCCGGGAGAGCAGGCGGAGGCGCAACAGGTTGAGGAGCGAGATGGTCGAGAACTGGCGGACGCGCTCCCGGTCCCCGGGCATCCGGGTCCGGACGGCCTCGGGCGCCATCCCGGGCAAGGCCACGCCGAACCACACCGTGCCCACCGGCTCGCCATCCTGCTCTGTGGGACCGGCCACGCCCGTCACCCCCAGGCCGACGTCGGCCTCCATCAGCCGACGGACGCCCTCGGCCATCTGGATGGCGCACTCGGCGCTCACCACCTTCTCGGCCGTGACGCCCAGGACCGAGCGCTTGACCTCGGTGGCGTAGGTCACCACCCCGCCCCGGAAGGTGTCGCTGGCACCGGGAGCGTCCACCAGCCGGGCGCCGACCAGCCCGCCGGTGACCGACTCGGCCACGGCCAGCGACCAGCCCCGCTCCCGCAGGAGGCTGAGCACGACGCGCTCCATGCTCTCGTCGTCGACGCCGAAGACGAGGTCGCCGAGCAGGAGCCGGAGCTCCGTCTCCTCGGCCTCGATGAGCTTGAGCGCCGCCGCCTCGTTCTCCGCCTTGGCGGTGATCCGGACGTAGAGCCCTTCGATGCCCCGGGCCAGGAAGGCGATGGTGGGGTTGGTCTGGGCGTTCACCCGGTCGCCGATCCGCTCGGCCAGCGTGGACTCGGCCATCCCCCACGTCCGCAGCGACCTCGACACGATCGCCGCCCGCTCCCCCGCCCGGGCCAGCAGGTCGGGGATGACATCGTCGGTGATCATGGCCTGCATCTCGTAGGGCACGCCGGGGACGGCGTAGACCACCTTGTCCCCCACCGGACACGCCAGCCCGGGAGCGGTGCCCAGCGAGTTGGCGATGGCCCGCCCGCCCTCGGGGACGTCGGCCTGACGCTCGTTGGACGGCGACATGGGCCGGCCCCGGCTCATGAAGAGGCCCCGGATGTGGTCGACGAGGTCCTCGTGGCGCACCAGGGGGGCACCCATCACCTCGGCGATGGCCTCCCGGGTGAGGTCGTCGGGGGTGGGCCCCAGCCCCCCGCACACCAGGACGGCGTCGCTCTGCTCGAGCATCCAGCGCAGCACCTCGACGAACCGGTCCTGGTTGTCGCCCACCACCACGTGGAGATGGCTGTCGATCCCCACCGCCGCCAGCTGCTCGCCGATCCACGCGCTGTTGGTGTCGATCAGCTGGCCGAGGAGGAGCTCCGTCCCCACGGCCAGGACATCACACCTCACGCCGCCTCACGCCGGCGGGCTCCCAGCGCTGCCGGTGGGGGTGGGATGGCGGAGGATGTCGAAGCCCGACACCAGGGTCAGCCCGACGGCGACCCAGAGCACGGCCAGCGCCATCCACGGAGGCGAGTCCGTCATCGGGCACAGGGCCACACCCACGGCCACCAGCTGGAAGGCGGTCTTGAACTTGCCCAGACGGCGGGCGGGGATGCAGACGCCCCGACGGCCCGCCCACGTGCGGTAGGCGGAGACCGCCAGCTCCCGGCTGGCGATCAGCACCACTGCCAGCCAGGGGAAGACCTCCTGGGTGGCGAGGGCGATGAGACCGCCGATGGCCAGGAACTTGTCGGCCAGCGGGTCGAGGAAAGCACCCGAGCGGGTGGTGCCGTCACGGCGGGCCAACCAGCCGTCGAGACCGTCAGTCGAGCCCAGGATGCACCAGCCCACCCAGGCCCGCCACGACGCACCGTCGGCCGAGATCACGGTCAGGAGGGGCAGGGTGAGGGCGAAGCGCAGGAC
Organism: Acidimicrobiia bacterium; assembly: GCA_044870155.1. Taxonomy (GTDB): domain Bacteria; phylum Actinomycetota; class Acidimicrobiia; order IMCC26256; family BP-133; genus CAWBJP01. The sequence goes on from JBIOYN010000397.1 coordinate 19,016, forward strand.
GGTCACGAAGTTGGCCGGGGTGAGCAGCGCGCTGGGCCCGAAGCGGAAGCCCGACACGGCGGGTGTCCCCGATGTCCCCGACGGCAGCGTGCTCATCAGCCGGCTCGGGCCAGCCGGCCCCGGACGGGCTCGTCACCGGACTCGGAACCGGGGCGGGGAACCGCCACCAGGTCGGGCCCGACGGCCTCGGTCACCTCGGCCACCACCAGCGTGCCGGGATCGAAGTGGGGCCGCCCGGCCAGGCGCACGACCCCGTCGATCTCCGGCGCCTCCCGATGGGTGCGCCCCTCGTCCCCCCTGTCCACCATGACTTCGACCGTTTCCCCCACCAAAGCGTCACGTGCCGCCTGGGTGATGCGGTCCTGCATCTCTCCCAGTTCCCGGAGCCGCTCGGCCGCCAGCTCCCCGGACACGACTCCATCCATGGTGGCAGCCGGCGTGCCCTCCTCGACAGAGAAGGGGAAGAATCCGGCCCAGTCCAGGGCGGCCGCCTCCAGGAAGGCGGCCAGCCTCTCGTGGTCGTCCTCCGTCTCTCCGGGGAAGCCGACGATGAACGACGAGCGGAAGGCGGCGGCCGGCTCCTGGGCCCGGATGCCCGCGATCATGGCCGCGAAGCGCTCGCCACTCCCCCAGCGCTGCATGCGACGCAGCAGCTCCGGGGCGGCGTGCTGGAGCGACAGGTCGAAGTACGGCACCACGGTGGGCAGCTCGAGCATGGTGGCCACCAGCGGATCCCGCACCTGCGAGGGGTAGAGGTACAGCAGGCGGATCCGGGCCAGACCGTCTCCCGAGAGACGGTCGAGCCGCCGCAGGAGCGGCGTCAGAGCTCCGGGTTGACCGGCGTCCCGCCCGTACCAGGCCAGGTCCTGAGCCACGAGGACCAGCTCCCGGACACCGCCGGACACCAACGCCCGGGCCTCGGCCTCGATGGCCTCCGGGGTGCGGGAACGTTGCTTCCCCCGGAACGAGGGGATGGCACAGAAGGCGCACGTCCGGTCGCAGCCCTCCGCCACCTTCACGTAGGCCCAGGGCGCCGACGGCGCCGGGCGGGGCAGCTCGAGCAGGTCGCGGGGCCCGCCCCGGGGCGGGCGGCGCAGCACGACCTCGGAGATCGAACCCTCGCCGGCGAAGCCGACGACGGCGTCGATCTCGGGCACGGCGGCGGCCAGCTCGGCGCCGTGGCGCTCAGCCAGACAACCGGTGACAACCAACCGGGCCCCGGGACGCCGCGCCCCGGCCAGCGCCAGCACCGTCTCGATCGATTCCGCCCGGGCCGACTCCACGAAAGCACAGGTGTTGACCACCACCAGATCAGCGTCGCCGGCCGACCCCGCCGGGCGGAGCCCGTCGGCCAGCAATGTGGCGGCCACCTTGTCCGAGTCGACCGCGTTCTTCGGACAGCCGAGCGTCTCGATGAAGAAGCTCGGTTGTGAAGGCCGGCTGGAAATGGTCATTGCCGGCCCAGCCTACCGGGCCTGCCATCTTCCACTCTTTCGTAGACTCCGCGTCATGAGCGCACCCACCGTCTGGTGCCCGTCGTGTGGAGCCGAGTACACGGTCGGCTCCCGGTACTGCAGCGACTGCCGGGTCTCGCTCGTCGCCGAACCGCCCGACGCCCCCATGGCGGGAGACGACGACGACGAGGAAGCGCTCGACGCCACCGACCTGGTGGAGATGGGCGACTACCCCCGCCTGTCGGCCCAGATCCTGCGCCGGCGCCTGGAGTCAGCCGGGATCTCCGTCATGGTGGAGTGGACCGGCCCCGGGGCCGACGCCACCGGCACCATCCTGGTCCCCGACGGCCAGGCCGAGTTCGCCGAGGCCGTGATCAACGAGATCGAGGTCGAAGACGAGGTGCCCGACTCATCCCCCGAGGCCTACGTGGCCCGCATCGAGGAGCACCTCTCGGCCATCGGCTCCCTGCTCGACGAGCTGCGCACCCGCTTGGAGGACAACGAGGGTTAGCCCCGGAGTCATCTGCGATCTGGACAAATGTAACGACACCGGGTGTCACCTCTGCACATCCTGCCCAGTCCAAACCGTTGAGAGGCCAATGAAGGCTTCTCCGGGGTTCGGGGTGTCCCCGATGAAAAAACTCTCCCAGGAGGTGTTGCTGCATGTACCAGTTCGCCATCGTGGCGCTGCTGGCTCTCGCCGTCGTCAAGGTCGTTGATTTCGTCGACGGTGCGGTCCCTGCCATCGCCGGGTTCCGCTCGCTGTTCACCTTCATCCTCGCTCTCGCCGCCGTGTGGGCGCTCGACTACTCCGTGTTCGACGGGTTCGGCGTCACCGTGCGCGACGCCAATACGGGCGTGTGGATGACCGGCTTCATCGTCGCCGGTCTCACCAGCCCGTGGCGCGCCCTCTTCGGCTGGATGACCCACGACCGGGCCGCCGCCGACGAGACTCTGGGCGGCTCCAAGGGCCTGCGGGCCGCCTAGCCACACACGCAGCCTGACTCCTCCGACGCGAATCAGCGGGGCGTCTCGATGTTGAGACGCCCCGCTGTCGCGTTCGAGCTCAGTCGGTCAGCGGCGGCCCTTCAGGCGCCGGAGCACGAGGCCGGTGCCGAGGAGGGCGAAGGCGGGCAGGGTGGCCAGCAGGCCACCGGTGCGGGGCAGCTCACCACGCAGCGGCGCCTCGGCCAGCACAGCCGTCACCTCGGGCAGGTTGAGCTCCACCCTGGACTCGAGGGGCACCCCGACACCGGCGTCGGCGGCACCGGCGGCCGGACCGCACACCCCGGTGGCCACGGCCTTGTCGAGGAACCTCCCGCCTCCTGAGGCCTTGTCCACCGTCACGCTGATCTTCAGGTCCTTCATCGCCCCTGGGTTGAGGGGGCCGACGTCATTCCAGATGACGCTGGTGGTGGTCTGCGTGTCGGCTTTGGGGGTGCTCCCGACGACGGCCCACTTGATGCCCGGGTCGGCCGAGATGGTGTCGACGACCTTGAGGGCGGACAGGATGCAGTCGTTGGGGTTGCTCACGGTGATGGTCCAGTCGAAGGAGTCACCGGCCTTGACCTTCTCCGGGTTGGCCTTCTTGGCCAGCCCGATGCCGCACTGGATGCCGCCGGCGGGAACGGCCACCGCCGCCTCCATGTGGCCGATGCGGATGTCACCGCCGGCGCCGTCGAGCAGCGTCACCCGGGCCACGTCGACCGCCCCGGCAGCGTACGTGGGGGTCTCGATGGGCTTCGAGTCGATGGCCCCACCGATGGCCCGGGGGTCCTCACCGATGGCGATGTCGGCCACGCCGGGAACGTTGACGTTGAGCCCCGCCTTGCCGAACAGGTCCTGGAACCCGAGCTCTTCGACGACGGTCCCACCGTTGATGATGGTGAGCAGAGGCGTGGACTGCTCGACCGTGCCCGGGCCGTAGAACACGTCACCCACGCCGTTGCCGTCAGCGACCGCCCGCAGGACCCACTCACCGGCGAACTTGAGCGTCAGGGGACCGATGGTGACGGGGGCGATGATCTGACGGGTCTCGCTCTGGAGACCGAACCGGGCGATGCCGGACGGCGTCGTGATGGGGTTGGCCTGGGGGATGAGACGGGTTCCCGATCTCGACTCGGCCGCCGCCGGAGCCGGAGGCGTCGGGGACACGGTCTGGATGACGTCCCCGGCGAGACGGGCGTCGGCGGCGTAGCCCCGCCCGAAGGACAGGTCGACGCCGGTGGTGCAGGCGGCCGCCGCCCGGCTCTGCGCCTGGCCCAGCAGGGCGCTGGCGCTGGCGATCGGAGGAACGTCGACCGGGCCGACCTGGGCGGTGATGAGGGGTGTGGTGGGCGGCGACTTGGCCTCGGCCCGCTGCAGGCTCAGCTGCGGCTCGGCCGCCGAATCCTGGCCCAACCCGACCTCGAGCCCGCTGCCCCGACCGAAACCGGAGTTGACCCCGAGCGGAACCGAGGTGACGCGTCCCATCTCGTTGAGGAGGGTCTTGGCCATGGCGTCCGAGGTGAACGTCGATGCCGAGTAGGCCTCGTCAACCTTGCTCAGCTGGGTCGAGCCGGCGGTGACGGCGTCGACATGGATCGCGCTGCCCGTCGTCGTCCCGGCGTGGCCGGTGGCGGGCAGGTCAGGGAAAACGGTGGCGCGGTCACCCGCCGCCACCCGGATCTTCGGGGTCGCGGGGGCCGCCTTCGGGGCCGGAGCGGGAGCGGGCGCCGGCTGCGGCTCCTGGGCCGGCTCCGGCTCGGGTGTCAGATCCGGCACCAGGCCCGCGGCCGGCGGCGGAAGGAGCTCGTCGGCCGGCGTCGGCGGCATGAACGGCAGCGCACTGAGAATGTCCGCAACCTCCGGCGGGAGGCCCGCCAGCAGATCATCGGTCAGGGGCGTGCCGTTTTCGAGCGCGTCGTTGACGGCGTTGACCACTCCGGTGTCGACACCCTGGGCGGGTTCGACGAGATCGGAGGCTTCTGGTTGGGCCGCCGGTGCCCCCGGGAGCGCCGCGGGGTGCATGATGCCGAACTGGCGAAGCCGGGATTCGGCCGACACATTCGGCACTTTGGCGGACGCCGTGCCCATGAGCAGCACGGCGGAAACAACGGCCAGCGCAGCGGAGACTCGCTTCATCAGACCCTCCCGGTCAAACCCTCTCCCCGGCGACGAGCAAACTACCCCTTGGCTGGGGGAACCAGTCGTGCTTTTTCGTCACAAAGGCCACAATAGGCACATCTGTGCGCAAGGGGAAGGAAATTTATCAGAGACCATTAGCGCAGCGTGAGTATGAGTCACTTACGGAACACGTAGAGTGATTTAACTTCGATCCTGGAGCGCTTCGAGCTCTTCCACGGTCATGAGGACTGCCCGGGCCTTGGATCCCTCCGAGGGGCCCACCACCCCCCGTCGCTCCAGCAAGTCCATCAGACGGCCCGCGCGGGCGAAGCCTACCCGCAACTTCCGCTGCAGCATGCTGGTGGACCCCAACCGGCTGCGGACCACCAGCTCCATGGCCTCCGCCAGCAGGTCGTCGTCGTCATCGACGTCCGAGCTGTCCCGGCCGCCGACCTCCGAGTCCCCCCCCGCCAGGCCCTCCACGTAGCGCAGCTCGGTGGTCTGGCGTTTCCAGTGGGCCACCACCTTGTGGACGTCGGCCTCCTCCACCCACGCCCCCTGGATGCGCTGGGCCCGGCTGGAGCTGGCCGTGGCCAGCAGCATGTCGCCCTGGCCGATCAGCTTCTCGGCCCCGGCGGCGTCGAGGATGACCCGGGAGTCGGCGAGCGAGGACACCGAGAAGGCGAGCCGGGAGGGGATGTTGGCCTTGATCACACCCGTGATCACGTCGACGGACGGGCGCTGCGTGGCGATCACCAGGTGGATGCCCACGGCCCGGGCCATCTGGGCGATCCGGCAGATGCTCGTCTCCACGTCGCGGGCGGCCACCATCATGAGGTCGGCCAGCTCGTCGACCACCACCACGATGAAGGGGAGACGCTCGTAGGTGGTGCCGGTCTCCTCGTCGGCCCGCAGGTCGCCCCGGTCGTAGGCGTTGTTGTAACCGGTGATGTCGCGCACGCCCACCTCGTGGAGGAGCTCGTAGCGCAGGTCCATCTCCCGCACGGCCCAGTCGAGGGCGTTGGCCGCCTTCTTGGGATTGACCACCACCGGGGTGAGCAGGTGGGGCACGTCGTTGTACTGGCCGAGCTCCACCCGCTTGGGGTCGACCAGGATCATGCGCACCTGCTCGGGGGTGGTCCGCATGAGGATCGAGGTGATGAGCGAGTTGATGCAGCTCGACTTCCCCGCCCCCGTGGCCCCGGCGATGAGCAGGTGGGGCATGGTGGCCAGGTTGATGGTGCAGGCCCGCCCGGCGATGTCCCGCCCCAGGCCCACCTCCAGGGGATGGGTGGCCCGCACGACCTCCTCGGCGTCGAGGATGTCGCCCAGGTTCACCAGCTGGCGCTGGACGTTGGGCACCTCCACACCGATGGCGCTGCGCCCGGGGATGGGGGCGATGATGCGCACGTCGGGGCTGGCCATGGCGTAGGCGATGTCGTGCGACAGGCTGGTGACCTTCTTGACCTGCACGCCGGGACCGAGCTCGAGCTCGTAGCGGGTGACCGTGGGGCCCACGGTCATCCCCACGAGGCGGGCGTCGACCCCGAACTCGCCCAGCGTGGCCTCGAGCGCCGCCCCGCCCTTCTCGATGAGGCGCCGGTCGATGGGCTTGGCCGCCTTGCGACTGAGCAGGGACGTGGGGGGCATCTTCCAGCGCTGGTCGGGGACGGGCAGGCCGAGCTCGAGCTGGGTCGCTTCCTTCTTCGCCTGCTTGTAGGCGGCGGCCTGGAGCACGAGGTTCTCGCCCGAGACGGGGATGGCGGGGAGGGCCTGCTCGACGGTGACGTCGCCGTTCGCCGCCGGCCCGGGACGGCGCACGCGCTTGGGTTTGGTCTCGGGTGGGGCGGTCGCCCCCTCCGCCTCCCGTTCGATCGACAGGGTCGTCAGCCGGTGGAAGCCGAGCCGCAGGCCGGCGAAGGCCATGGCGGCCGCCGTGCGCAGTCCTGAGGCGACCTGCTGGAACGACAGGTGGAAGACGACGAGACAGCCGACGGCGCCGGCGGCGACCAGCACCGGGCCGGCGGCCCACGGCCCCCCGGCGGCGCGCAGTGGCGTGGCCGCCACGCCGCCCAGGAAGCCGCCGGCCCGACGCCAGGCGTCGAAGGTGGAGCCGCCGCCCTCGTAGCGGAAGAGGTGCAGCATCCCGGTGACGGCGGTGGTCAAGAGGAAGAGGCCCACGCCGAGGCGGGAGAGGTGCTGGCGACGGCCGGAGACGACCGTGGCCGCCAGACCGGCGAGGACGATCGGCAGGGCGTAGCGGGCGAGCCCGAAGGTGACGCCGGCGAGGTAGGCGGCGAAGCCGGTCAGGGGAACGTCGAGCCAGAGGATGACGGCGGCGATGGCGGCGGCAGCCGTCAGGCTGGCGCCGAGGACGCCTTCGCCGTGGCGGGACAAGGACGCGGTGAGGGAGGCGAGGAAGCGACGGGCGACGGGCGGCCGCTTCGGCATCCGGGCCCGGGAGGTTCGCGTCGGCGTCGTCGCCGCCTTGCGCCGGGTGCTGGGGCGGGACGGCGCGGGCCGGCGTTTCGTGCTGGATGCCATGTCACAAAGGTAACAGCAGCCACACCAGTGGTGGCAGCTTCCAACTGGCGTTCCTGAGCCCCGGCATGCGGGGCTGAGGAACGCCAGTTGTGAGGAGCGGGGTCAGACCTCCATCACGACGGGGACGACGATGGGACGCCGGCGGGTGCGCTCGTTGATGAACTTCGACAGGCCGCTGCGGGCGTGGCGCTTGAGCGTCTCGATGTCCATGGCGTTCTCGTCGATCGCCTCCTGCAGCGACCGGAGCACGGCATCCTTGGCCTCCTCCAGCAGGAGCTCGGCCTCGGGGGCGTGAACCCAGCCCCGGGTGACGATCTCGGGCCCCGTCACCACCTCGCCGGTGTGGGCGTCGAGGGTGACGATGACGACCACGATCCCCTCGTTGGCCAGGGCCCGGCGGTCCCGCAGCACGCCCCGCCCCACGTCGCCCACCACGCCGTCCACGTAGAGGTAGCCGGCGGGCGCGTAGCGCCGCTCGACGTCGATGCCGTCAGGACCGAAGACCAGGGAGTCGCCGTCCTCACACACGATCACGTTGGCGTCGGCGATCCCGGTGCCCCGGGCCAGCCGGGCGTGGTGGACGAGATGGCGGTACTCGCCGTGGACAGGCACGAAGTACTCGGGCTGGATGAGGTTGAGGAAGAACTTGAGCTCCTCCTGGGCGCCGTGGCCGGACACGTGCACGGGCGCCAGCCCGGAGTGGATCACGTCGGCGCCGGCCCGGTACAGGCCGCCGATGACCCGGGACACGTTGGTCTCGTTGCCCGGGATCGGGTGGGCCGAGATGATGACCGTGTCCTCCGCCCCCAGCTTCACCCGGTGGTTCTCGTGGGCGGCCATGAGAGCCAGGGCGCTCATGGGCTCGCCCTGGGATCCCGTGCAGATCACGCAGATGGCCCCGGGCTCGAACCTGTCGATCTCCTCCACGTCGACGATCCGCTCGTCGGAAAGCTTCAGCAGCCCCATGGAACGGGCCAGGGCCACGTTCTGGATCATCGACCGGCCGAGGAAGGCCACGGTGCGCCCCTGTTCCATGGCCGCCTCGGCGATCTGCTGCACCCGGTGGATGTGGGAGGCGAAGCAGGCGGCGATGACCCGCCGGCCGGCGTGCTGGAGGAACAGCTCGCGCATGACGAGACCGACGGTCGACTCCGACGGGATGTGGCCGGGCTCCTCGGCGTTGGTGGAGTCCGACAGCAGCAGGCGCACGCCGCCCCGGGCGATCTCACCGAGCAGGGCGATGTCGGTGACGCGCCCGTCCACCGGCGCCTGGTCGAGCTTGAAGTCACCCGAGTGCAGGATGGTGCCGGAGGGCGTGAACACGGCGGTGGCGAAGCCGTGGGGCACCGAATGGGTGACGGGGATGAACTGGCAGTCGAAGGGCCCGATGGACCGGCGCTCCCCGTCGGCCACGGGGATCAGCTCCGTGCGGTCCAGCATTCCCGCTTCCTCGATGCGGTTGCGGGCCAGCCCCAGCGACAGCGCCGACCCGTAGATGGGGACGGGAGCCACCTCGGCCAGCAGGAAGGAGAGGCCGCCGGCGTGGTCCTCGTGGCCGTGGGTGAGCACCACACCCTCGATGCGGTCGGCGTTCTCCCGCAGATAGGAGAAGTCGGGGAGGACGAGATCGACGCCCGGCATGTCCGGGGCCGGGAACATCAGTCCGCAGTCGATGAGGAGGATGCGACCCTCCACCTCGATGCAGGCGCAGTTCCGCCCGATCTCCCCGAGTCCCCCGAGGAACACGATGCGGACGGGCGGTTCCATAGCCATCGCCGGGCGACGCTAGTCCAGCGGGGCGCAACCGGCGAAGAGCCCGAATCTGCCAAGCGGGCCTGGTTGGCGGTCGCCGGATGGCCCTACGTTCGGACTCCCGACAACGACGGGAGGACGTCAATGGCAGACGAGACCAGGGGCATGGTGCCGGACCACAAGGCGGCGATCCTGCGCATGTTCGACGAGATCATCAACGGCGGAAAGCTCGAGGTCGTCGACGAGCTCTTCCACCCCGACTTCCGGACCCGCACCCCCCAGGGCGAGCTCGACCGGGAAGGCTTCAAGGACTACGTGGCCGGGTGGAGAGCCGGATTCCCCGACGTGCACTGCGAGGTCGGCGATCTGATCCAGGAAGGCGATCGGGTGGCGTGGTCGATCCGGGCGACGGGGACGCACACCGGTACCTTCTTGGGCATCGAGGCGACGGGCCGCAGCATCGACTTCGACAGCCTCAACATCGGGACGTTCAAGGACGGGCTGGCACTGCGTCACTGGGTGCTCATGGACACGATGACCGTGCTCACCCAGCTGGGAGCGATGGCGCCGCCCGGCCCGTGATCGTCAGCCCCGGAGGGCGGCGATCGTCTCCGTCGCGCTAGTGTCCTGAGTCAGAGATTCGTTCGCAATAGGCGGCGAGGTTCTCCAGGATCTCGTCGGCGGTTTTATGCCAGACGAACGGCCGGGGGTCGTCGTTCCAGGTCTGGATCCAGGAACGGATGGCGCCTTCGAGTTCCTTGGTGGAGCGGTGGGTGCCGCGGCGGAGCCACTTCTCGGTGAGCTCGGCGAACCAGCGCTCGACAAGGTTCAGCCACGAGCTGTAGGTCGGCGTGAAGTGCAGCGTGAAGCGTGGGTGGCGCACCAGCCACCGATGGACTTCGGGTGTCTTGTGAGTCGAGGAGTTGTCCACGATCACGTGGACATCAAGGTCGGCGGGAACGCTGCGGTTGATCAGGTTCAAGAATTTCCGAAACTCGATTGCCCGGTGCCGAGCGGTGAGATCGGTGATCACCTTCCCCGAGGCCAGATCCAGGGCGGCATAGAGATTGGTGGTGCCATTGCGGACGTAGTCGTGTGTACGCCGCTCGGGGGTACCTGGCCGCAGTGGCAATACCGGGGCAGTGCGGTCGAGGGCCTGGATCTGGGATTTCTCGTCTACGCAGAGGACCAACGCGCCCTCGGGCGGGTTCACGTACAGCCCGACGATGTCGCGCACCTTCTCGATGAACTGCGGATCGGGCGACAGCTTGAACGTCTCCGTCAAATGGGGCTTGAGCCCGAACGCCCGCCAGATCCGGCTGACAGCCGATTGCGACATCCCCGTCGCCGTGGCCAACGACCGCGTCGACCAATGCGTGGCATCCGCCGGCGTCTCCTCCAGCGTCTTCACGATCACCCGTTCCACGTCCTCGTCGCCGATTGTGCGAGGGGCACCGGGCCGAGGCTCGTCGTTGAGGCCCTCCAGTCGACGGGACACGAACCTGGCTCGCCACTTGCTCACCGTCGCCCGGTTCACCCCCAAACCCTTGGCGACCGAGTTGATCGTCGACCCGTCGGCGCAGGCCAACACGATCCGGCAACGGAGGGCGAGCGCCTGCGCACTGTTCGGTCTCCGAGCCCACCGCTCAAGCGTCTCCCGCTCCTCCTCAGCAAGGACCAGCGGGACGTTCCGACGGCCAGGCACTCCCACAACCGAAGCCTACGACAGCGAAGACCAAAACGCGAGCTTCTTCTGACTCAGGACACTAGGCGACGGCCAGCTCGGCAGCGGTGTCCTCGTAGTGCTCCCAGCCGATGACCCCGAGCTCGGTGAAGCGGGCCCGGAGCCACCCGTCGGCGGCGTCGAGCAACCCGAGCTTGCGGCAGTTGGGCACGATCTTGGAGAACAGCATCTGCTGGAACATCTGGCGTTGCGGCGCCTCGAGCAGGACCTTGGTCGTCTTGCGGACGTCGCAGCCCATGCGCTCCCACACCTCCTGCTGGAGGAATCGGTCCCGCATGCGGATGGCGGCGTCGAAGGCGAACTCCTGACGTTCCCGCAGCTCGGCGGCCGACAGCTGCCCGTAGAACTCCTGGAGGGAAAGAACACCGAAGGCCACGTGGCGGGCCTCGTCGGCCATCACCAGGCGCAGCAGCTCCTTGAGCAGCGGCTCGGTGGTCATCTGGGAGATGAACCCGAAGGCGGCCAGGGCGAGGCCCTCCACCATGATCTGCATCCCCAGGTAGGTCATGTCCCAGCGGGGGTCGGCGATGATGTCGTCGAGCAGCATCCGCAGGTGGGCGTTGATGGGGTAGTGCCCGGACAGCTTCTCGTCCAGGTACTTGGAGAAGACCTCCACATGGCGGGCCTCGTCCATCACCTGGGTGGAGGCGTAGTACTTGGCGTCGATCCAGGGCACCGTCTCCACGATGCGGGCCGTGCACATGAGGGCGCCCTGCTCGCCGTGGAGGAACTGGGACAGCGTCCAGTTCTGGGACTCGACCCCGAAGGCCAGCCACTCCTTGTCCCCCCAGGTGGCGAAGGGCGTGCCGGACAGGTCGCCGGGGGGCAGACCCTCGCCGCCGCCGCCGAGCATGAGGCCGCCGTTGGCCAGGGCGTTGGCCACCACCACCGCCTCCTGGTCCACGTCGATGTCCCAGGGCAGGTCGGTCTGGGCATCCCACTGGGCGTGCTTGGCCTTCTCGTAGAGCTTGCCCAGGCGGGGCCGGCACCGGTCGTAGTCCCAGGTGAAGTGGGTGTCGAACTCCGAGGGCGCCTCGTGGGCCGTGCTCGTCGAATCGGTGTTGGTGACGGCCAGGATGGCGTCGATGTCGTTCACGTCACGCACTGGTTTCCTCCGATGGAGACAGGGCCGGAGCGACGAACTCGCGGACGGCGTGGAGGACGGGGGTGTCCCCGAAGGCACGGAGGTGGGCCGCAGGGGTGCAGCCGTAGGAGAGGACGATGCGGGCCAACCACTCCCCGGCCCGGCGAGCCGAGAGGGAGGGAAGGAAACGGCCGAGGTGGGGAGCGACGGCCTCGGACATGACGGCGAGGAGGCGGTCGGCGCCGGCGAAACACAGATGGGGCAGGACCGTTCCCGGCTCGTGGGCGAGGAGGAACTGCAGGGCGGTGTGTCCGGCGAACTCCCGGGCCCCGAAGACGGCGGCTGCGGCCAGGGCCTCCTCCAGGGTGCGGACGTCGGCCAGGGCGGCGTCGAGCCCCTGGTGCAGCCGGGCCGTCTCCGCCGCCACCACGGCCTCGAGGACGGCCGCCTTCCCGGGGTAGTAGCGGTACAGGGTGGCGCGGGAGCATCCAGCCTCCCGAGCCACTTCGTCGAGCGTGAGCTTGACCAGGCCGTAGCGGCCCACCAGGCGGAGGGTGGCGTCGGTGATCCGCCGTTCGAGGCCCTCAGCGCTGACGGCGACCTCAGAGACCATGTTGAGATGCTAAGACGATTTTTGTCTCATCGTCAAGACACCTGCGGCAGCGTGTGCTGACGACGCCCTGAACGTCTCACTGTTGCTTCGCACCACGAAGCACGTCTATAACAGAGATAACTCTGTTAACAGACGGAGATCCGGGGGTCGGGGCCCCCGCAGAGGGAGGCGGAGATGAGGCGGAGCACCATCCTGGTGGCCACGGCGCTGGTCATGCTCACGAGCGTGCCGGCCCTCGGCGCCCAGCACGACAACAAGGACGACCCCAAGGACGACCCGAAGCACGACGTGGCCGAGACCTGCCCCGGCTACGAGAAGGACGCCCGCGAGCAAGTGGTGGGCACCGACGCCGACGACGTGCTCTTCGTGCCTGAGGGCGGCATCGGCTGCGGCCTGGGCGGCAACGACCTCCTCCGGGCCGACAAGCACGGGAACACCAAGCTGTTCGGGGGCGACGGCGATGACGTCTTCTGCGCCGAGAACAACGACGCCGACTCCATCCACGGCGGCGAGGGCGACGACCGGGCCCGCACCGACGACGTCGACAATGTGAAGGAAGTCGAGGGCGACACCGTCCTCATCGGCTGCGTCGTCCGCCGGTAGGCAGACCCGCTCAGGACCCAGGCTGGAGGAGGCCGGCGAGCAACTGGCCGCGCACCAGGACGGCCCGCTGCTCCGGGTCGTCGAGGTCCCACTCGCCCGGGGAGCCGATCCACGACAGGAGCATGCGGGCCAGGAAGTCGGCGGCCCCTTCCACGTCCACACCCGGGCGCAGGCGCCCCGCCGCTCGCTCCCGCTCCAGGTAGGGCACCAGGAAGCCGGCCACCAGGGGAAGGATCCGGTCGGAGGACACCGTGAGGATGGGCAGGAGCCGGTGGGGCTCGGTGGCCAGCACCCGTTGCAGCACCTCGTGCTCGGCCACGGCCCGGTGGGCGAAGCGCAGCGCCGCCTCCACCAGGGAGGCCAGGTCAGGGTAAGCCGCCACCGCCTCCCCCAGGCGCTGGAAGAACCGGCCCACCTCCCACGCCACCACGTCGGCCACCACCTGGTCGCGCCCGCCGGGGAAGTACCGGTAGATGGTGGCCCGGGACACCCCCGAGGCGCGGGCCACGTCGTCGACGGTGGTCTTGGCCATGCCGTAACGGCCGATGCAGGCCAGGCCCCCTTCCATCACCCGGTCCCGCACATCGGTCACAACCTGAGACCGTAACCTGGGCGGCGTGGACCTTCCTGTGATGCCACCCGTCGCCCCCATGCTGGCCAAGCTCAGCCGGGAGCTCCCCGCCGCCGAGGGGATGCTCTTCGAGCCGAAGTGGGACGGCTTCCGCTGCATCGTGTTCCGGGACGGCGACGAGGTCGAGCTGGGCAGCCGCAACGAGCGGCCCATGACCCGCTACTTCCCCGAGCTGTTGGACCCCATCCGGGACCAGCTCCCCGACAAGTGCGTGCTCGACGGCGAGATCGTGATCGCCGGCGCCAACGGCCGCCTCGAGTTCGACGCCCTCTTGCAGCGGATCCACCCGGCCGAGAGCCGGGTGCGGATGCTGGCCGAGCAGACGCCGGCCTCCTTCGTGGCTTTCGACATCCTCGCCGCCGGCGACGAGGATCTCCGCCCCCTTCCCCAGGGGGACCGCCGCCAGCGGCTCGAGGAGCTGCTGGGTGCGGCCCGCCCGCCGCTGTTCCTGACGCCGGTGACGACCGACCGCGACGTGGCTGCCGAGTGGTTCGCCGCCTTCGAGGGCGCCGGCCTCGACGGCGTGGTGGCCAAGCCCGTCCACCTCCCCTACCGGGAGGACGAGCGGGTCATGCTCAAGGTCAAGCACGAGCGGACGGCCGACTGCGTGGTGGCCGGGTTCCGCTGGCACAAGAGCGGCGGCGTCATCGGCTCGCTGCTCCTCGGCCTCTACGACGACCACGGCGACCTCCACCATGTGGGCGTGATCGGCGCCTTTCCCATGGCCCAGCGCAAGGCGCTGGTGGACATGCTCGCCCCCTACCGGGAGAACGCCCTCGAAGGCCATCCCTGGCGCTCGTGGGCCGAGGCGGTGGACGGCGGCACCCGCATGCCCGGGGCCCAGAGCCGCTGGAACGCCGGCCGGGACCTGAGCTGGGAGCCCCTGCGACCCGAGCTGGTGGTGGAGACCCGCTACGACCACCTCCAGGGCGACCGCCTCCGCCACGCCGGCCAGTTCGTCCGCTTCCGGGACGACCAGGGAGCCGGCGTCGTGCACCTACGCCCAGCTCGAGGAGGTGGCGCCGGCGGAACTGGCCCGGATCTTCGGGACGTGATGGCCGGGGTGCGGAGTGACCCCGCCGACAGCACGAGAGTGGACCGCTGGCTGTGGGCCGTCCGGCTCTACAGGACCCGCTCGGCTGCCACCGAGGCGTGCGCCGGCGGCCGCGTGAAGGTCAACGGAACCACGGCCAAGCCCGCCGCCCCCGTGCGCGTGGGTGACCGGGTCGAGACCCGCCTCCACCACCGGGACCGGATCCTCGAGGTCGTCCGCATCGTCGACAAGCGGGTGGGGGCGCCGGTGGCCGCCGAATGCGTGGTGGACCACAGCCCGCCGGTCCCCCCCAAGGAGGAGACGTTCCCCAACTTCGCCCGGGAGCCGGGCGCCGGCCGGCCGACCAAGCGGGACCGGCGCCGGCTCGACCGCTTCCGGGCCTCGGACTTCGACTGATCCGGCGTTAGATCCCGAGGAGGGCGTCGAGGCCCACGGTCAGGCCGGGCCGCTCCCCCACCTGGCGGACGGCCAGCAGCACACCGGGCATGAACGAGGTGCGGTCGTATGAGTCGTGACGGATCGACAGCGACTGGCCGGTGGTGCCGAAGAGCACCTCCTGGTGGGCGACCAGGCCCCGGAGCCGCACCGAGTGGACCCGGATGCCGGCCGGGCCGGCACCGCCCCGGGCGCCCTCCAGCACGACGGTCCTCGTCGGGTCGTCGGCCCACGTGTCCTTGGCCTCGGCCAGGCGGGCGGCGGTGAGGAGCGCCGTCCCCGAGGGGGCGTCGACCTTGTTGTCGTGGTGGAGCTCGATGATCTCGACGCTGTCCATGTGCGGCGCGGCCAGGGCGGCCAGGCGCATCATCAGCACCGCCCCGATGGCGAAGTTGGGGGCCACCACGGCGTGGGCCTTGCCCGAGCCGAACAGCTCCCCCAGCTCGGCCAGGTCCTCGGCTCCCAGCCCGGTCGTCCCCACCACGGCGTGCACGCCGTGGGCGGCGCACCAGCGCAGGTTCTCCCGGGCGGCGGCGGCATGGGTGAAGTCGACGGCCACCTCGGCCCCCGCCTCCGCCAGCGCGTCAGCTGACCCGGCGATGGTCAGGCCCTCGACCGTGCTCCCGGCGCAGGGCGGATCCACCGCCGCCACCAGCTCCAGGTCGCCGGCCTCGGCCACGGCGTGGCACACGGTGGCGCCCATGCGCCCGCCGGCGCCGAACACGCCGACCTTGATCACTCGATGATGTCCATCTCGGCGAAGGGAAAGCGGCCAAGAGTGTCGAGGAACACCCCGGGGTCGCCCTCCCAGTCCAACGCCGCCACCTGGGCCCGGCTCCGGCGGGAGTAGAGGCAGCGCAGCAGCTCGAACTCGTCGGGTGCGGTGACCGTGGCCCCTGGCCCAATGCCTCCCTCACAACCGGGTGGCCCGGCCACCCATTCCCGGGCCCCGGCCCGCAGCCGCAGGCTGGGAAGACCGGCCTCTCCCAGCCGCGCTCCCAGGTTGACGATCACCAGCTCGAGCGAGAAGTGCATCCCCGCCGCCTGGCGGGCCCCGGGCCGGCCGGTGGCGCCGCGGATGTCCTGTTCGTGGAGATAACAGTCCGCCACCACCCGCAGGATGTCCGGTAGCCCCACCCCGAGGTCGAGGAACGACTCGAGGCGGGGCGCCGTCCCGGCCCATTCCTCCAGGACCTCGGCCAGCGACAGGGCCCGGCGCGCCTCCACCTGGGCTGCGGTCCACGGATCGCTCCCCCGGCCCGCCACGTTGCCAGTCACCACATCGGACGCCACGCCGGCGAGGTGGCCGACGATGTCCCGGGGACTCCACGCCGGCGTGGCCGGCACCTTCGCCGCCAGCTCGTCCGGCGAGAGCGAGGACACCAGGGCCGCCACCCGTTCCCTGGTCTCGGCGTAGATGGCACCCAATCCGATCTCCGCCACCGCTACACCAACAGGATCTCGGCCTCGCCGGCGTGCCCGTCGAGGTCGCCCTCCTCGATGGGCCCCACCGCGGCCAGGACCCGGGGCGCGCCGTCGATGATCCGCTCGATGACCCGGGCCACGTCGTCCGGGCTGACGGCGTCGATGCGGGCCACCAGCTCGTCCATGTCCAGCACCTCCCCGGCGGTGAGCTCGGAGCGGCCCAGCCGCTCCATGCGGGGCGACGAACCCTCGAGCGACAGGGCCAGCTGGCCCTTGAAGTGCCCCTTGGCCCGTTCCAGCTCGCCGTCGTCCATGCCCCGCTCGGTCACCAGACGGTCGAGCTCGTGGTTGACGATGGAGAGGACCTCACCCACCCGGGAAGGCGCGGTGCCGGCATAGATGGCGAACATCCCCGTGTCCTCGAACGCCGCCCGGTAGGAGTACACGGAATAGGCCAGCCCCCGGCGCTCCCGGATCTCCTGGAACAGCCGCGACGACATCCCGCCGCCCAGCACGTGGTTGAGGACGGACAGGGCGTAGCGGTCGGGGTCGGAGCGGGACAGGCCCGGCATCCCCAGCACCAGGTGGGCCTGCTCCGTGGGCCGGGTGAGGACCCGGCGCGCCCCCGCGGGACGGATCTCGGCGTTGGGCCGCGGCTCCCGGTCACCCGTCTGGCCGGCGAAACGGCGCTCGACCTCACCCACGATCTCGTCGTGGTCGAGGTTGCCGGCCGCCGCCACCACCACGTTGCCACCCTTGTAGTGCCGGGAGTGGAAGGCGGCGATCTGGGCCGGGGTCATGGCCTCGATGGAGTCCACCCGGCCGAGCACCTCCCGGCCGATGGTCTGGGCCGGGAACAGGGCCTCGGCGAAGATCGAGTGCACGAGCTCGTCGGGCGTGTCCTCGTGCATCCGGATCTCCTCCAGGATGACCTGGCGCTCGCAGTCCACCTCGTCAGGGCGGAAGGCGGGCGACCAGATCACGTCGGAGAGGATGTCGAGGGCGAGCTCGTAGCTCTCGTCCAGGATGCGGACGTAGTAGGCGGTGTACTCCTTGGTGGTGAAGGCGTTCATCTCGCCACCGACGGCCTCCACCGCCTCGGCGATGTCCTGGGCGCTCCGCCGGTCGGTGCCCTTGAACAGCAGGTGCTCGAGGAAGTGGCTGGCCCCGGCCAGCTCCTCGGGCTCGTCGCGCGAGCCCGTCCCCGCCCAGAACCCGATGGCCACCGAGCGCAGCTCGGGCAGCGCCTCGGTCACCACCCGGATGCCGTTGTCGAGGTGGGTGCGCCGGACGGCCTCGCCGTTGTCGGCCATCAATGAGCCGCGAGTCCCAGGTTGGTCACTATCGGCGCCCGCCCCGGCGGTCGCCGCCCCGGCCCCGGCCGCCGCGGTCGCGCCCGCCGCGGTCACGGTCCCGGTCCCGGTCGCGGTCGCGGTCGTCGCTCCGGGAACGGACGCCGGGCACGTCGACCGGCCCCAGGTCCCCGAACTCGTCCTTGGCCGTGCGATCCCAGTTGTCGTCGAAGGAGACGAGGTCCCGGTCCCCTTCCAGGGCCCGCACCGACGATCCGCCGCCGTTGCCTCCGGAGGGGCCGCCCGCTGACCCGCCGTCGTCGTCACCCGGGCCGCCGCCACCTTCAAGGCCCTCGAGGGGCTTGGCCAGGGAGAGGGACACCTTGCCCTGGGGGTCGACGTCATCGACCCGGACGCTGACCTCCGTGCCGAGCGACACGACGTCCTCCACCCGGTCGACCCGCCGTCCACCGCCCAGCTTCGAAATGTGCAGGAGGCCGTCCCGGCCCGGGAGGATGTTGACGAACGCTCCGAACTTGGTGATGTTCACGACCTTGCCGGAGTAGATCCCGCCGATCTCGGCTTCCGGCGGATGCAGGATGAGCTCGATGAGCCGGCGGGCCTCGTTGACCGCCCCGCCGTCGCGCCCGCCGATGGTGACGGTGCCGACCTGGCCGTCGTCGTCCACGTTGACGTCGGCGCCCGTCTCCTGCTGGATCCCGTTGATGACCTTGCCCTTGGGGCCGATGACCTCGCCCACCCGGTCGAGAGGGATCTGGAAGCTGATGATCTTGGGGGCCGACTCCGCCACCTCTTCGCGGGGGGCGGGGATGGCGTCGGCGATGACCTCGAGGATCTTGAGGCGGGCGTCCTTGGCCTGGCGCAGGGCGTCGGCCAGGACCTCCGCCGGCAGCCCGTCGATCTTGGTGTCGAGCTGGAGGGCGGTGACGAAGTCGGCCGTCCCCGCCACCTTGAAGTCCATGTCGCCGAAGGCGTCCTCGGCGCCGAGGATGTCGGTGAGGGCGGTGTACTTGCCCTCGGCGAAGACGAGGCCCATGGCGATCCCGGCCACGGGGGCCTTGATGGGGACACCGGCGTCCATGAGCGAAAGGGTCGAGCCGCACACCGACGCCATGGACGTCGAGCCGTTGGAGGACAAGACGTCGGAGACGACCCGCAGGGCGTAGGGGAACTCGCCGACCGGTGGGACCACGGGCAGGAGGGCCCGCTCGGCCAGGGCCCCGTGGCCGATCTCGCGCCGCTTGGGTGAGCCCACCCGGCCCGTCTCCCCGGTGGAGAAGGGCGGGAAGTTGTAGTGGTGCATGTAGCGCTTGGCGTCGTCGATGCCGATGGTGTCGAGCATCTGCTCCAGGCGGGGCATGCCCAGGGTGGCTACCGACAGGCACTGGGTTTCCCCCCGCTGGAACAGGCCGGTGCCGTGGGCGGTGCGCAGCAGACCCACCTGCGCCGACAGGGGACGCAGGTCGGTGGGCGTGCGCCCGTCGATCCGGATGCCCTCGGTCACGATCCGGGTGCGCACCACTTCCTTCTGGAGGCTGCGGAAGGCCCGCTTGACCGCCACCTCGGAATGCTCCCCGGGGGCCTCGGGGGTGCCGGCCAGGCTGGCCACCAGCTCCGCCGCGATCTCGTCCAGGCGGGCGTTGCGGTCGGACTTGTCGGCGATCGTGAACGCCTCGGCCACCTGGGCCCGGACCGCCGACTCCACCGCCGCGTAGGTCTCCTCGGAGTAGTCGGCCATGATCTCAAAGGCCATGGGCTCGATGGGCCCGTTGGCCTCCTCGACCTGGCGCCGCAGCTCGAGCTGGATCTCGATGGAGTCGTTGATCCAGCGCTTGGCCTCCTCCAGGCCCTCGGCGATGACCTCCTCGGTCACGAGGGGCGCGCCGGCCTGGTACAGCTCCCAGGCGGCCTCGGTGCCGCCGGCCTCCACCATCATCACGGCGACGTCGCCGTCGTCGAGGCGCCGGCCCGCCACCACCAGCTCGAAGGTGGAGGCGTCACCCTCCTGATAGGTGGGGTGGGCCAGCCACCGACCGTCGTGGTGGGCCAGGCGCACGGCCCCGATGGGGCCGGCGAAGGGAATGCCCGAGACCATGAGGGCGGCCGAGGCGGCATTGATGGACAGCACGTCGTGCGGGTTCTCCAGGTCGGCCCCGAGAATGGTGGCCACGATCTGGGTCTCGTTCCGGAAGCCCTTGGGGAATGACGGCCGCAGGGGCCGGTCGGTGAGCCGGCAGGTCAGGATGGCCTGCTCGGTGGGACGGCCCTCCCGGCGGAAGAACGAGCCGGGGATCTTCCCGGCGGCGTATATGCGCTCCTCCACATCGACGGTGAGGGGGAAGAAGTCGATCCCCTCCCGCACCGCTTTGGTGGAGACGGCGGTGGCGAGGACGGTGGTGTCCCCGATGCGAGCGAG
>JBIOYN010000398.1:0-3690 GCA_044870155.1 Acidimicrobiia bacterium
GCCGACGCGGTGGGGCGCCTCGTACAGCACGATGGTGCGCTCCTCGGCGGCGAGGGCGGCGAGGCGCTCGGTGCGGCTGGCGCCCTTGCGGGGGAGGAAGCCCTCGAAGACGAACCGGGCGGTGGGCAGCCCGGAGAGGACGAGGGCGCTGAGGGCGGCGCTGGGGCCGGGAACCACCTGCACCGCCAGGCCCCGGGCCACGGCGGCGGCCACCAGCCGCTCGCCGGGGTCGGAGATCCCGGGCATCCCGGCATCGGTGACGTAGGCCACCCGGGCGCCGGCGACCATCTCCTCCACCAGGCGGGCCGCCATCTCGGCCTCGTTGTGGGCGTGCAGGGCCACCAGGCGCCGGGAGGAGAGGGCCACGCCGGCGTGGGTGAGCAGGGCCCGGGTGCGCCGGGTGTCCTCGGCGGCGATGACGCTCGCCGCCTCCAGGGCCTCCACCGCCCGGGGCGCGAGGTCGCCGAGGTTGCCGATGGGGGTGCCCACCAGCACCAGGCCCCCGAGACCTTGGCCGGTCAATCCCGGATCTCGAGCTGGTCCCCGGGACGCAGGTTCCAGCGTTCAAAGGCCCCCGCCCGGGCCTCGACCACGAATCCCGCCTTCCACACCGGCCGGGAGAGGCGCCCGGCGGGGATGGTGGCGATCCGCAGCACGATGCCGGCGCGATCACAGAAGGCGACGTCCACGGGGAAGCGCATCCCGAAAGTGTGGACCTGCCGGCAGGGCCGCAGCATCAGGGCGCCCTCGAAGTCGTCGCGGCCCCGCAGTCCCTGGATTCGACCCCGGGCCCGGAGCGGCACCTCCAGGCTGGCCAGCACGTCACCGGACCGGACGAGCCACACCGCTCCCCTCCCGTCAGACGTTGAAGCGGATCTCGAGCACGTCGCCGTCCTGGACCTCGTAGTCCTTGCCCTCCACGCGCAAGCGGCCGACCTCCTTGGCCCGGGCCCAGGACCCGATGCCGAGCAGCTCGTCCCAGCGGATGATCTCGGCCCTGATGAACCCCCGCTGCAGGTCGGAGTGGATGACGCCGGCGCACTCGGGGGCCTTGGCGCCGGCCCGAAACGTCCACGCCCGGCTCTCCTTGTCGCCGGTGGTGAGGAAGGTGCGCCGGCCCAGCAGGTGGTAGGCGGCGCGGGCCACCCGGGGCACCACCCCGTCGCCCAGCCCCAGGCCCTCGAGCAACTCGGCCCGCTCGTCGGGGTCGAGCCGGGCCGCCTCCGCCTCCAGCTGGACGCACACGGCCAGGGCGTCTGACTCCTCGGGGACACCCCCATCCCCGGGCCCAAAGGGAGCGGCATACTTGTCGGCGTCGTCGAGCTGGTCCTCGCCGATGTTGACCACCGTGAGGACGGGCTTGTTGGTGAGCAGGAACGAGGGCCGCAGCAGCTCCCGGTCATCGGGGCCGAGCGTGGCCCGGTACAGGGGGGTGCCCTCGTCGAGGACGACCGCCGCCCGCCGCAGCGCCTCGATCTCGGAGGCGAGCGAGCGGTCCCCCTTGAGGGCCTTCTCCTGACGGGTGATGCGGGCCTGCACCGAGGCCAGGTCGGCCAGCACCAGCTCGAACTCCAGGGTGGCCAGGTCGTCGGCGGGGTCCGTGCCCCCGGGCACGGAAGGGTTCTCGAAGGCCCGGAGCACGTAGACGAGGGCGTCCACTTCCCGGAGGGTGCCCAGGAACCGGTTGCCCAGGCCCTCGCCCGTGTTGGCCCCCTTGACGAGGGCGGCGATGTCGACGAACTCCACGCCCGCGGGCACCACCTTGCGGGACTGCGACATCTCGGCCAGGCGCTCCAGGCGCTCGTCGGGCACCTGGGCCACGCCCACCGACGACTCGGTGGTGGAGAACGGGTGGGAGGCGACGGCCACGTTGGCGCCCGTCAGGGCGTTGAACAGCGACGACTTGCCCGCATTCGGCAGCCCGACCAGCCCGAGTCTCTCCATCGAGCAGAGAGGCTACTGACCGGCGAAGGCGCCGGGGAGCGGGGCGTCGAGGGCGGCTTCGAGGCGCCGGCGGTACTCGGGGCCCGGCATCTCCACGGCACCCAGGCTGGCCAGGTGGGGGGTGGCCCACTGGACGTCGAGGAGCCGGCGGGGGTCGCCGTCGGCGACGAGGAGGTCCATCAGGCCCATCAGCGCCACCTTGGAGGCGTCGGTGACCCGGTGGAACATGGATTCCCCGGCGAACAGGCCACCCACCGCCACGCCGTAGAGGCCGCCCGCCAGCTCGCCCGTCTCCCGGTCCCAGGCCTCCACCGAATGGGTCCACCCCAGCCGGTGGAGCTCGATGTAGGCGTCGACGATGGCGGGGCGGATCCAGTGACCACCCCGGGGGCGGGGTGCGGCGCACGCCGCCACCACGGCGGAGAAGGCGGTGTCGACCCGGACCTCGAACCGGCGGGCCGAGCGCCGCAAGGACCGGCTCACCCGCATGCCGTGGAGCGGGATGACCCCCCGGGGGTCGGGCGCCCACCAGCCCAGGACGCGGCCCCGGGTGTCCAGATGCATGGGGAACAGGCCCTGGCGGTAGGCGGCGAGCAGGGTGCCGGGGGCCAGATCGCCGCCGATGCCGACCACGCCGTCAGGGTCGGCGGTCGCCGGGTCGGGCAGCTGCCAGCGGCAGGGCGGCGGCTCGACGGGAGGCACGCGGCCTCAGGTCGGCTTGTCCAGGAGGGCGTCGAGGTCGGCCAGGGCCTGCTCGGGTCCGGTGACGACGATGCCGACCAGCCCGGCCCGCCGGGCGGCGGCCACGTGGCCGGGACTGTCGTCGAGAAACACCGCCGCGTCGGGGGCGACGCCCAGGCGCTCGCAGGTGAGATGGAAGATGGCCTCGTCGGGCTTGCGCAGGGACACGTCGGAGGAGTCGATGATCACGTCGAAGAGCTCGACGGGGATGGACGCCTTCCACACCTCGGCCCACTCGGCCACGTTGTTGGTGAGAATGGCCGTCCGGTAGCCGTCGGCCCGCAGGCTCCGCACCCGGTGCACCACCGGCCAGTAGACCCCGACCCGGAGGGACTCGAGGAAGCGGGGATAGAACCCGGCGTCGAGAGGCGCGCCGAGATGGGCTTCGGAGCGGGCCACCAGGCGCTCGCTGAACTCGGCCAGGGTCATCTTCCCCGTCTCCAGCAGATGCCAGTCGGAGATGGCGCTGCCGTCACCGTCGTAGACGGCCCAGGAGGCGGCGGTGGCGTCGCCGGCAGCGAGCGCGTCGCGCTGGGCGCCGGTGGGCGGACCGTCTCCGAAGATGAGCTGGAGCAGGGAGCCTTTGGGGTAGCCGTTGTCCCGTTCGAACTCGGACAGGCCCAGGAACGGCGGCGTGGACAGGACCCCGCCGTAGTCGAAGATCACCGCCTTGATCGCCGCGCCGTGTCCCATGAGGCCCGGAGGCTACCGGCGGAGCCAGATGATCAGCGCCGAAAGCGGCGCCATGACCAGCAGGTAGACGGCGAAGACGGTGAGGGTGTGGGTGCGGACGTAGCGGAGCAGCGCCCCGATGGACAGGTAGCCGGCCACCCCTGAGGCGATCACCCCGGCCACCACGCCGGCGGTGATGTCCAGCCCACCGCCGGCCACGTCGGCCAGGCTGAGGACGCCGGCCCCGGCGATGGCGGGAATCGACAGCAGGAACGAGAAGCGGGTCGATTCCTCCCGGCTGAGGCCGAGGGCCATGCCGGCCCCGATGGTGGA
>JBIOYN010000399.1:0-5798 GCA_044870155.1 Acidimicrobiia bacterium
GCGTCGACACGGACCCCGGGGCGGGCATCGGCATTCATCACCACGGCCGCCCACTCCCCGTCATCGAGCTTCCAGCGCACGCTCTGCACGCCGCCTCCGGTGGCCGACGCCACCCAGAAGGGCTGGCCGGCGGGCGCCGCCGGTCGCTGGTCGCCATGGCTGCGGCGGTAGCTGGGGCTGGAGTCGACCTCGGTGACCTCGTCGTGGGCGACCCCGGCCAGGTAGCGGTCGACGTCGGCCCGCCGGGCGATCCCGACGAAGACCGGGCCCCCGTCGGCGCGCGCCGCCCGCAGCCGCACCGTTCCCACGTGCTCGATCGGGTTCCACTCGCCCTCGCCCTGGTCCGTCCCCAGGTCGAGGTTCCCCGAGGTGATGGCGTAGGTGTCGGTTTGGAAGCGCTCCGACGACGAGGTGTAGTAGCCGGCGGCGTCGCGCTGGGTGCCATGGGCCCACAGCAGGCCGCCTCCCCCCAATACCAGACCGAAGCTGGCGATGCCCAGGATGGACCCCACGACAAGGGCGACAACCCGTCCGGGTCGCATAACGACCACCTCCAGTGACGTCAGCGCGTCGATGGGGACGTGACGGGTTCCAGCGTCCGCCCGAAGGCGTCACCGGCACCAGAGGCGAAGGTCGCCGGAGTTCTGACCTTCGGCCCTGGCATGGCGCCGGCGGCGGTGGTCTGCTCGGAAGGTGATCGTCATCCTCGGCGCCGGGGCCATGGGGTCGGCGCTGGCCACCCACTGGGCACGGCGCCACCGGGACGTCATCCTGCTCGCCACCGAGCGCGACGGCGCCGCCCTCGAGGCCTGGCACCACCAGCTGCCCCACCCCGCCCTCGGGATCCCCATGACCAACCAGGTGCCCTGCCTCCCTCCCGAGGACTGGCCCGGCGCCCTGGCCGCCGCCGACCTGGTGGTGACGTGCGTGTCGTCGGAGGGCCTGCGGCCGGTGATGTCCCGGGCCGTCGCCTGGGCGTCGGGCCGGGCCGTGTGGGTCATGGTGAGCAAGGGCTGGCAGACGGACGCCACCCTGTACGCGCCGTCCGAGCTGGCCGCCTCCATCCTGGGCGGGGACGCTCCCGTGGTCTCGATGGGAGGCCCCGCGCTGGCGGCTGAGATCGTGGTCGGCGCCCCCACCGCCCTCGTCCTTGCCGCCCCTGACCCGGGCCTGGCCGAGGAGGTGGCGTCCACGATGCGCTCCTCCACGTTGGCCGTGGCCGTCACCGGCGACGTCACCGGCGTGGAGACGGCGTCGGCCTACAAGAACGTGGTGGCCATCGCCGTGGGGATGTGCGAGGGCCTTTCCGAGCGCCTCGGTCAGATGGCCTTCGTCCACAGCTTCGCCAACGCCCGGGCGGCGGTGTTCGCCCAGGGCCTGGTCGACATGGCCCGTTTGGCCGAGGCCCGGGGCGGGCAGGCGGCAACCGTCCTCGGCCTGGCCGGCGCCGGCGACGTCTTCGTCACCAGCCTCGGCGGCCGTAACGGCCGCTACGGACGCCTCCTCGGCACCGGGCAGTCCCCCGAACGGGCGCTGCGGGCCATCGGCAGCACCGTGGAAGGCATCGGGAACACCGCCGCCGCCCTGGGCCTGGCCGAGCGCCTGTCACTGGAGCTCCCCACCGCCCGGGCCGTCGACATGGCGCTCCACGAACGCATCCTCGGGGACGAGGGCCTGGCCGCCCTCCGGGATCTCTTCTCCGCCGCCGTCACCCACCACCACATCCCGCCGGTCGAGGCGCGTTAGCGTCGCTGCCGTGCTGCCCGTGACGTGGGCCACGATCCGGGTCTTCCTCCATGTCGTCGCCGCCACCGTGTGGGTCGGCGGCCAGCTCACCCTGGCCGGGATGGTGCCGGGCCTGCGCGCCCTCGGCCCCGACGCCCCTCGGGCGGTGGCCCGACGGTTCAACCGGATCGCTTGGCCCGCCTACGGCGTGCTCGTCGCAACGGGAGTGTGGAACATCGTCGATCTCGACCCGCCGTGGGACAGCGACTACGGCGCCACCCTCATGGTCAAGATCACCGTGGTGGCCGCCTCGGGGGCGAGCGCCTTCCTGCACGCCCGGGCCCGGTCCCGTGCCGCCCTGGCCGTCTTCGGCGCCGCCTCCGGGCTCACCGCCCTCGGGGCGCTCTTCCTCGGCGTGCAGCTGGGCTGAGGGGCGGCCGGCGGACGGTCACCCCGCCGGCTCGCCGCCGCCGCTCCCGGCGGCGGGAACGACGAGGCGGCGCACCCCCACGGTGACGAGGGCGGCGGCGAAGGCGGCGATGCCGATGAGCACGCCCCATTCCACCCACGTCGGCAGGTAGATCTCGTCGGGGCGGAAGGGCTGCCCGGGGCGCCCGCCGGGGATGCCGGGGGCCAGGCCCACCAGGGGCTCGAACATGCCCGGCAGCAGGATGTTGATGCGCTTGAAGAACACCCCCAGGAGGGCGAGGACCGAGGCCCCGGCCAGGAGGCCGGGCCGGGTCCGCAGGCGGGCGTGGGCGAAGATCACGAAGGGAACGATGAGCCCGAGGACGATCTCGGTCCAGAACAGCGGGGCCAGGCGCCCGAAGAGGACGACGTCGAGCTGGTCGAGGTGCTCGGGCTCCCGGGACGTGTAAGCGGTCAGGATCTCGGCGCCGAGCAGGAACCCGTCCACGGCCACGAACCAGGCCAGGAGCCGGC
The DNA here is from genome assembly GCA_044870155.1 of Acidimicrobiia bacterium. Taxonomy (GTDB): domain Bacteria; phylum Actinomycetota; class Acidimicrobiia; order IMCC26256; family BP-133; genus CAWBJP01. Next base: position 2,668 of record JBIOYN010000399.1, read on the forward strand.
CGAGGTCTGGAAGGACGTGGGCCGGCGGCCGGAACGTCGTGAACCGCTGGGCGATCCGGGTGACGACCAGCACCAGGGCCGTCCCCGACACCAGGGCCGAGGAGATGAACAGCGGGGCCAGCAGCGCCGTGTTCCACCACGGCCGGGCCACCATGAGACCGAAGATCCACGCCGTCACCGAGTGGACGAGGACGGCCACGGGCAGGGTGACCATGGCCATGACCTTCAAGGCCCGGGGGCGGGGGTGGGGGCGGGTGAGGATCCACAGGTCGATCCCGGCGATGGTGAGGTAGGCGGTGATGACCGCCATGTCCCACACCAGCGGGGAGGTCGGGTTGCCCTGGACGATCATCTTCCAGATGAGCTGGGGCCGGCCGATGTCGGGGAGAATGGACAGGGCGGCGCCGGCCACGGCGGTGGCCGAGCAGATCACGGCCAGGCGGTTGAGCGACTCGAAGCGCCGGCTGCCCACCAGCTCCGAGCCGGCCACCACGATCAGCCCGCCGGCGGAGACGCCCACCAGGAACATGAAGGCGATGATGTACATGCCCCACGACACGGTGTTGGACAGACCGGTGACGCCCAGGCCGTGGCTCCACTGGTAGCCGAAGCAGCCCGCCCCCAGGGCCATGCCGGCGGCGAGGAGGCGGTACCAGCGCCGGACGGGGGTGGCCCGGAGCCGGAGGCGCAGGCGGAGGGGGACGGGGGTGGCGACGGTGCTCACAGGGGCCTCCGGCGACGGGGTTCGAGATAGAAGACCTTGGGCCGGGTGCCCTTCTCCTCCATGAGGCGCTTCCCGCCCCGGGCCTCGATGAGTCGCACCAGGCGGCCGTCGGGATCGTCGAGGTCACCGAAGATGCGGGCCTGGGCCGGGCACGACCACACGCACGACGGGACCTGGTCCTCGGCCAGGCGGTGCACGCAGAAGGTGCACTTCTCCGCCGTGCCCACGGGGCGGGCCTCGACCATGCCGTGGTCGAAGTCGACCGGGCGCTCGGCCTCACCCCAGTTGAACACCCGCACCCCGTAGGGGCAGGCGGCCATGCAGTAGCGGCAGCCGATGCAGTCGGCGGCGTCGACCAGGACCACCCCGCCCTTGTACCTGAAGGTGGCCTGGGTGGGGCACACCTTGAGGCAGGGCGGGTCGTCGCAGTGCTGGCAGGCCAACGGCACCCAGTGCATGGCCAGGCGCCCGTGCTCGTCCCGCTCCGGGCGGTCGAGGTGGTCGCCGGCAGTGAGGATGCGGTTCCACCACATCCCGAGGGGCACGTCGTTCTCCGACTTGCAGATCACGGCGCAGGACCAGCAGCCGATGCAGCGCTCCATGTCCACGGCCATGCCGTAGCGGGGCTGCTCGCTGACCGGGCCGATCTCGCCATAGCGCCGGCTGGCCTCGGGCAGGGCGGCCACGGGAGAGACCTTCCCCTCAGCGGGCACGGCGCACCTCGCAGCGGCAGTCCTTCCATCCCGTCGACGGCGACCACATGTTGGGGACGAAGTGGATCTCGTGGATGGGGTTCACCTCCGACGAGGTCAGCTCGTTCACGCCCTTGCCGGCCCGGAAGAAGCGGGGCCACCACCCCTCGGGCAGGGTGGCGGTGCCGGGCCGGGCGGCCTCGGACACGTCGGCCCATGCCTCCAGGCGCCCCCGGCCGTTGAACACCTCGATGGCGTCGCCCTGGTCGATGTCACGGGCGGCGGCGTCGTCGGGGTGGATCATCACCGTCGGCTTGCCGCCGTGGATCTCGGCCAGCCAGGCGTTGTTGCCGTAGGTGGAGTGGATCCGCCACTTGGAGTGGGGCGAGAGGAGGACGAGGGGAAAGCGGCTCGGATCGTGGACGCCGTCGTCGTGGGGTTCCTTGTGGGTGGGGACGGCCTCGCCCAAGGCCAGGAACCGGTCCTCTTCCTTGTAGAACTCCATCCGGCCGGTGGGGACGAACACCCTGGTGGCGTCGAGGGCGGCGGGCAGGGAGCGGGGCGGGAAGGGCATCAGGTCCTCGATCTGCGCCCGGAAGGGGATGTCGGGGTCGCCCACCTTGAGGCGGACCGGCCCCTCCTTGAGCTGCTCGAGGGTGATCCCCTCCGCCGGGCCGCCGGCGGCCAGGATCATCCGGATGGCGTCCTCCTCGTCGGCTTCGAAGTACCGAGCGGCGAGGTCGGGAGCCAGGCGGCGCATCAGCTCCCGCCACATCCACAGCTCGGAGCGGGACTCACCCACCGGGTCGATGGCTGCCTGCTGGAGCTGGAGGAAGGGATGCAGCGGGGTGGCCGTGAGGTCGGTCTTCTCGTACCAGGTGGTGGCGGGCAGGACGACGTCGGCGTGGCGGGCGGTGTCGGTCATCTGGTGGTCGACGACCACGATGAGGTCGAGCCCGTCGAGCGTCTCGTACAGGCGGTTCAGGTCGGGCGACTGCACGAACATGTTGGCGAAGGTGCACACCAGGCCTTTGAAGCCCGCCTTGGGGTAGGGGACCTTGGGGTGCATGGTCGGGGTCGGGCCCCGCAGGAAGTAGATGGACGGGACGACGGGGGCCTTCTTCCCATCCGGGTTCCACCACGGGGCCGGGTCGACGCGCACCTTGTACTGGCCCACGTAGACGGAGAAGCCGCCGCCCGAGCGGCCGATGTTGCCGGTGACGGCGGCGAGGAGGGCGTAGGCCCGGCCGGTGAGGTCGCCGTGGTACCAGTGGTTGGAGCCGCCCCCCATGAGGATGGCGGCGGGGGACTCGGCGGCGAAGGCCCGGGCCACCTTGCGGATCATGTCGGCCTCGGCCCCGGTGACCTCGGCCACCCGCTCGGGGGTCCAGCGGGCCACCTCGGCCCGCACGTGGGCGAAGCCCGGCGTCACCTCGACCTGCCCGCCTCCGGACAGGGCGACGGTGAAGGTGCCGTCGAGGGCGGGGTCGACGCCTTCCGGGACCCCGAGGCGCTCGGTGCCCACCACCACCGCCGCGCCGGCGAGCCCCCCCGCCATGCGGAAGGCCGGATAGGCGAGGAGCAGGAGGAGCGCGAAGTGGACGAGCAGCACCTTCCAGGCGCACCACGCCCACACCAGCCCGCGCTTCCGCACCGAGAAGCCGCCCGTCTCGTCGTACTCGCGCCGCTGCTCGGGCGTGAGGTGGGCGAGCAGC
>JBIOYN010000400.1:0-7406 GCA_044870155.1 Acidimicrobiia bacterium
CACGCTGGCCATCGGCGACCGGCTGGAGCCCACGTTCCGCAAGCTCGTCACCGCCGGCGGCGTCCACAACTACTTCTGGAAGATGCGTCCCATCCCGGCCGCTCCCCCCGGGGCTGTGGATGTCCCCACGAGCACGGAGGCGTAGGACATGGCTTCGAGAGGCATCCGCGACCGTGTGGCCATCATCGGCATGGGGTGCACGCCCTTCGGGGAGCATTGGGACCGCTCCGTCGACGACATGCTCGTCGACGCCACCAACGAGACGCTGGCCTCGGCCGGCGTCGCCCTCGACGACATCGACGCTTTCTGGCTGGGCACCATCGGCTCGCTCTCGGGGCTCACGCTGTCCCGGCCGCTGCGCATCCAGAAGCCGGTCACCCATGTGGAGAACTACTGCGCCACCGGCTCGGAGTCGCTGCGCAACGCCTGCTACGCCGTGGCCAGCGGCGCCTACGACATGGCCATGGCCATCGGGGTCGAGAAGCTGAAGGACTCGGGGTTCTCCGGCCTGGTGGTGACCGGTGCCGCCGACGACGGCACCGGCGGTCCTCTGGGGGACATCACCGCCCCGGCCAACTTCAGCTTCCTGGCGCCGGCCTACGCCAAGAAGTACGGGGTCGACGCCGACGAGATGAAGGACGTGCTCACCCGGATCGCCTGGAAGAACCACTCCAACGGGGCCAGGAACCCCCGGGCCCAGTTCCGCAAGGAGGTGCCCAGGGAGACCATCTCGTGCTCGCCCCTGGTGGCCGGTCAGCTCGGGATCTTCGACTGCTCGGGGGTGTCCGACGGTTCGGCGGCGGCCATCGTGGTGCGGGCCGAGGACGCCCACCGCTACACCGACAAGCCCTTGTACGTGAAGGGATTGTCGTTCGTGGCCGGCATGTCGTCGGGCGCCATCGACCCCGGCTACGACTACACCACCTTCCCCGAGGTGGTGGCCTCGTCGCAGGACGCCTACGCCCAGGCCGGGGTCACCGACCCCCGGGCCCAGCTGGCCATGGCCGAGGTTCACGACTGTTTCACGCCCACCGAGCTTGTCCTCATGGAGGACCTCGGCTTCGCCGAGCGCGGCTTCGGGTGGAAGGAGGTCCTGGCCGGGACCTTCGACCTCCACGGCGACCTGCCCGTCAACCCCGACGGCGGCCTCAAGGCCTTCGGCCACCCCATCGGCGCCTCGGGCCTGAGGATGATGTTCGAGTGCTGGCTGCAGCTCCGGGGCGAGGCCCCCGAGGAGCGCCGCATCAACACGGTCGACGCCGGCAAGAAGCTCGGCCTCACCCACAACCTCGGTGGCGGCCCCGGCGACGCCGTCTCCTTCGTTGCCATCGTCGGCACCGAACCCAGCGACTGAGCCCGCCATTCTCACCCAGGTGGTCGCGATCGACCGTGCGTCGTGCGGCGGATCGCGACCACCTGACGTCAGGTCCGGCGCAGGTCTCGGACGGCCAGCTCGGCCTCGGTCTTCCTGGCCGCCTCCAGGGGCTGGCCGCAGTCGGGGATGGGCAGCAGGCGGCTGGTCACCACCTCCGCCTCCCACGCGCCGACGGGCGACCCGTCGGGCCGGGCGACGTCGAGCCGAACCCGGCCGTCGCCGAGATCGGTCCCGGTGCGGGCGCAGTCGAACAATTCCCAGCCCACCTCGCCCAGCACGGCCCGCTCCAGGGCCTGGAGGGCAGGTGACCCGAGGCCGGTGCAGCCCCGGTAGTGGGGGAGGAGGTTGTCGACCGGTCCCTCCCGGCGCACGATCTGGCGCAGCCCGCCGGCGTCGAGAAACCCCCACACGGTGCCCTCGGGCAGGACGATGGCGTTGGGGGCGAACCGATGGCCGCCGGTGTGGGTGGTGGCCCACAGGCGCCGATCGGCGGGCAGAGCGCCGCCGGGCAGGGCGCCGCCGGCGTCGATGGCACCCAGGAGCGCGGTTCCCATGGATCCGCAACAGGTGTCCCGCCGGCCGTGCGTGCATACGAGCACATCGACGGCCGTGCGGCCTGCGGCCGGCGGTCCGGTGTCCCCGCCGGCGCCGGCCTCCAGCAGGGCCAGGGCGGCGTCCACCACCTCGCCGGCCCCGCACTGGGCCTGGGACCGCCGGTAGCGGGTGAAGCCCCCACCGGCGTCGGGGGGATTCTGGTGGAGCACGACGCAGGCCGGGCCATCCCCGTCGACCGCCAGGAGGCCCTGGAGCCGCAGCCCCCGTTGGGCGGTCTCGGCCATCAGCGGCGCCAGGGCCTCGACCTCGGAGAGATCCCGGGGCCAGGGCCGGCGCCACTCCACGCACAGGAAGCCGGTGTAGCTCCCGGCCGTCCCGATGGGGTCGACGCCTTCAGCACGGGCCCAGGTGGCACAACGCAGGTTCACGGAGGCCAAAGCATAAGATCACCGGCGAGATGAGCCCGGAAGACGAGTCCGCGCCTGGCCTGCGGGAGCGCCACCGCCGCCGCACGGCGGCCCAGCTGGAGCAGGTCGCCCTCCAGCTGTTCGTGGAGCGGGGCTTCGACGCCACCACCGTCGACGACATCGCCTCCGCCGCCGAGGTGTCCCGGCGCACCTTCTTCCGCTACTACGCCTCCAAGGAGGACGTCCTCCTCGCCGACCACCCCAAGAACCTGGCCGCTCTGCGGTTGGCGCTGGCCGCCCGCCCGGCGTCGGAGCCCATCCTCACCGCCCTGCGCGAGGCGCTCATGTCCCTCTCCGGTCCCTATGAGGAGGACCGGGAGCGGGTGCTGCGCCGGGCCAAGCTCATGCGCACCACGCCCTCCCTCCAGGCCCGCAGCCTGATGCTGCAACGGGAGTGGGAGCAGGCGGTGTGCGAGATGGTGGCCGAGCACCTGGGCGTCGACGCCCAGGGCGACCTGCGCCCGGCGGTGGTGGCCGCCACCATGCTGGGGGCGACCCGGGCCGCCTTCTCCATGTGGCTGGAGGGCGGCGGCGAGGCCCACCTGCCCAGCCTGGTGGCCGAGGCCCTCGACCTGCTCGACAGCGGGCTGCTGCAGATGACGGCCGACGCCGCCAAACCCCGGCGAAAGGCCGCGGCCGCATCGCGGTCGCGATGACCGGGGAGCCGGGCGAGCTCGAGTACTACCGGCGCCAGCTCGACGAACTGGCCGGAGAGAACCAGCAGCTGCAGTTACGGATCCAGGGACTGGGCTACGCGCTGGCGCAGAAGCGCCGGGGGTTCGCCGTGCTCTCCGAGCTGCAGCAGTCGGTCGGCGCCCACCAGGAGGTGTCGTCCATCTTCGAGATCACCCTGAACGCCATCCGGGGCATGGAGCGGACGGTGGTCCTCACCCCCACCACGGAGAAGGGGCACTTCCGGCCGGCGCAGTGGGTCGGGTTCCACCCCGAGACGGCCGAGCGCCTGCGGGAGCTGGACCTGGAGTTCCCCGCCGACATCACCAGCGGTCAGGGGTTCCTCCTCGTGAACCGGTCGACCGAACCGACGCCCCTGATCGAGGAGATCAGGACCAAGCTGGACCTCCCGTTCTTCGTGTGCGTGCCGGTGATGGGGGAGGCCGAGCCCATCGGGCTGCTCCTGTCCGGCCGTCTGAGGGAGGCACGGCCGACGTACCCGCCACTGGACGAGGGCGACGTGGACACCTTCGTGGCCGTCGCCGGGCTGATCTCGGCGTCGATCCGGAACCTGCGCCTCGCCGTGCTGGAGGAGATGGACCGGGTCAAGACCGAGTTCTTCGCCAACATCTCCCACGAGTTCCGCACGCCGCTCATGCTCACGCTCGGCCCGCTCGAGCAGATCCTCCACGGGCGGGCTGGCCCGGTGCCCGACAAGGTCGTCGAGCTGACCGAGGTCATGCACCGCAACCAGCGCCGGTTGCTCGAGCTCATCAACCAGATCCTCGACCTGACCAAGTTCGAGGCGGCCGAGATGCAGCTGCGGGCGGCCCCCATCCCCGAGATCGACCGGTTCGTGGCCGAACGGGTGGACCAGTTCCGGCCCCTGGCCGAGAAACGAGGGGTCGAGCTCCGCACCGATCTGGCCGCCGGCGCGGGCGGGTCGTCGCTGTTCGTCGACCGGGAGAAGTTCGACCGCCTGGTGAACAACCTGCTGTCCAACGCCGTCAAGTTCACCCCCGAGGGCCACGTGGAGGTGTCCACCGCCATCGAGGGGGAATCCTTCGTCCTGTCGGTGCGGGACACGGGGGTGGGCATCAAGCACGACGAGCTTCCCCGGGTGTTCGACCGGTTCCGGCAGGCGGACGGGGGCGAGGCGCGCCAGTTCGAGGGAACCGGCATCGGACTGGCCCTGGTGAAGGAGATCACCAAGCTCCACGGCGGCACGGTGAGCGCCCAGAGCGAATACGGCCAGGGCAGCCGCTTCACGGTGACCATCCCGCTGGGAAAGGGCCATCTCAGCCCGGCGACGGTGGTCGACACCGTGCCCGGGGACGGATCGGCCCCGGCGATGGCCGACCGTCCCGTGGTCGTGGACGTGGGCGCCGATCCGGAGTCGGTCCGCCAGCACAACGAGCAGACGTCGGAGACCCTGGATGCGAATCGGGCCACGGTCCTCTACGTCGAGGACAACCCCGACCTCCGCCGGTACGTCGCCGACCTCCTCGCTCCCCACTACAGCGTCTTTCTGGCCGTCGACGGCCACGACGGGCTCGACAAGGCCCGGCTCTACCAGCCCGACCTGATCCTGTCGGACGAGATGATGCCCCGGGTGAGTGGACGGGGCCTGCTGGCGGAGCTGCGCGGTGATGCCGAGCTGAGCTCGGTACCGGTCATCTTCCTCACCGCCCGGGCGGCGGCCGAGTCCCGCATCGAGAGCCTGGACGCCGGGGCCGACGTCTACCTGGCCAAGCCCTTCCACGAGGGCGAGCTCCTGGCCCGCGTCCGGGCCCTGCTCCGCAGCCGGGCCCAGGAGCGCGAGCTCGAGAGGCTCAACCGGCGGCTGGAGGCCAAGGTCGAGGAGCAGGTGGGCGAGCTGGTCCGCACCGGTGAGCTGCGCCGCTTCCTGCCCGCCGCCCTGGCCGAGGCGGTGATGCAGGGCCAGATCGGCCAGCCCGAGCAGTTCGAGCGCCGGCGGGTGACGGCGCTGTTCGCCGACATGGTCGGCTTCACGGCGCTCTCCGACCGCCTTGAACCCGAAGAGGTCTCGGCGGTGGTGAACGACTTCCTCCGGGAGATGGCGGCCGTGGCCGTCGCCCACGGCGGCACGGTGGACAAGTTCATCGGCGACGAGGTCATGGTGCTCTACGGGGTGCCGGTGCGCGGTGATCCGGAGGACGAGGCGTGGGCGGCGGTGCGCAGCGCCTGGGCCATGCGGTCCACGGTCCACGAGCTCCGGGCCCGGTGGCGCCGGCGGGGCGTGAGCCGCGACTTCGGCGTCCGGATCGGGATCAACACCGGATACTGCACGGTGGGCGTGTTCGGCAGCGACCAGCTCCAGAGCTACACGGCCATCGGGACGCCGGTCAACGTCGCCGCCCGCCTCCGGGCCCAGGCCGCGCCGGACGGGATCGTGTGCGGGTTCACCACGCACGCCCTGGTCCAGGACCGGGTGCGGGCCCGCGCCCTCACGCTCACCCTTCCGGGCATCGCCGAGCCCGTCGATGCCTTCGAGATTCTGGAGGTCGCCGCCGACGCCGCCGGCCCGACCGGGTCCGGCCCCACCGCCCTCACCCGGCGGGAACGGGAGGTGGCCCGGCTGGCCGCCGACGGCCACACCGCCCGGGAGATCGCCGACCTCCTCTTCATCGCCGAGCGCACGGTGGAGACCCACCTGGCCCGCGTCTACGACAAGCTCGGGGTCCGCTCCAAGGTCGAGCTGGCCAAGCGGGCGTCGGAGCTCGACCTCTGACCGGACCGAAATCGGTACCCGGACTACGTACTTTCCACGATGCCCAACCGGGCCCGCTCATTTATGGTCGGCACTATCGGGGAACGACGGGAGGGAGCAGCCATGCGAGCAGGCGTGGGCCACAGCGTGAATCCGACGTCGACGGAGGCGGCCATCGAGGCGACGCGGGCGGCCCTGGCCCAGGCCGGGACCGAGACCTGCGACCTCGCCCTGATGTTCGCCACCACCAAGCACGACCCGGCCCAGCTGCGGGACGGGCTGCGCTCCGTCACCGGGCCGGTGACCCGCGTGGCGGGCGGCAACGCCATCGGCGTCGTGACCCGGGACTACCTGGGCTACGACGGCTTCGAGGTCGGTGTGGCCGTGCTCTGCGCCGGGCCCGGCGACGACATCGACCTGTTCATCGAGGGTCCGCTGCCCGACAACGAGTTCGAGGTCGGACTGGCGCTGGGCCAGCAGGTCCGGGGCAAGGAGTACCGGGGCGATCCCAGTCTCTTCCTCATGTTCGACGCCATCAGGGAGAGGGCGACGGCGGGCTGGTCGCTCAACATGGCCACGCCCCTGCTGGAGGGCCTGGGCTTCGGGCTGGGCACGTGGCCGGCGATGGCGGGGATCGGGATGGCCGGGGGGTTGGAGGGCGACACCGGCCACCAGTGGTTCGACGACCGGATCGAGCAGGGCAGTGCCCTGGCCCTCTTGCTCTCCGGCGGCCTGCGGATGGACACCGTGATCATGCACGGCTGCAAGCCGGCCAGTGGCTACCACACCATCACCAAGACCGACGGCGTCACGGTCCTGGAGATCGACGGCGTGCGTGCGATCGACAAGGTGGCCGAGCTCCTCGGGGGATCCTCGGGGACGCCATCGGAGGACTACCCGCTCTACGTCACGTTCGGGATCAACCGGGGCGAGAAGTTCGGGACCTTCGAGGAGGAGGATTACCAGAACCGCGTGGTCCTGGCCATCGACGAGGAGCGGGGTGGGCTCATGATGTTCGAGAACGACCTGAAGACGGGCACGGAGATCCAGCTCATGCGCAAGAGCATCGACTTCGACTACATGGAGGAGAAGGTCAACCAGCTCTACGAGCGGATCGGGGACCGCGAGCCGATCCTGGCTCTGTATGTCGACTGCGGCGCGCGGACCACCATGTTCACCGGCACCGACGAAGAGGAGGCGGCCGAGATCCAGCGGACGGTCGGCTCCCGGATGCCGTTGCTGGGCATGTACTCGGCCACCGAGATCGCCAAGCTGTGCGGCGAGGCTCAGCCGCTCCACACGACCGGCGTCCTCTGCATCCTGAGCCAGTAGCACGGGCACCATCCGGGAGAGACGGGAGCGAGTGCGATGCGAGCAGGTGTGGGCCACAGCGTGAATCCGATGTCGACCGAGGCGGCCATCGAGGCGACGCGGGCGGCCCTGGCCCAGGCCGGGACCGAGACCTGCGACCTCGCCTTGATGTTCGCCGCCTCCAAGCACGACCCGGCCCAGCTGCGGGACGGGCTGCGGTCCGTCGCCGGGCCGGTAACCCGCATCGCGGGCGGCAACGCCATCGGCGTCGTGACCCGGGACTACCTGGGCTACG
>JBIOYN010000401.1:0-11101 GCA_044870155.1 Acidimicrobiia bacterium
GACCGTCACCGCCTGTCCGTAGAGGTTGAGCAGCCGCTGGAGGTAGGTCACCCGCCCGGCGGTCGACGGATCGGCCGCCGACAATTCCCAGGCCCCGGCGTCGTTGATGGCGGCCCAGTGCTCGGCGGTGGCCGTGTGCCACACCCAGAACGACACTCCGACAGCACCGTGGGACAGTGCCGTGGCCATGAACTTGTCGAGGGCCGATCGGGGCGGCGGGCCTGCCGGCCCCCCCTCCGAGCCGCCGTCGTAGGCCTGCCCGATGAGCAGCACGGGCTTGCCGAAGGGGGCGAGGTCGGCCATGGCCTGGGCGGCGTCAGTGGCCGGATCCCGGTTCTGCCAGTACACCATGGGGGCGATGGCGTCGAAGGAGGCCGTCGCCTCGGCGAAGGGGAAGGCGCGCTTGGGGCTGGGCCGGGGCACGGTGGCGATGAGGGGGTAGTCGGCTCCCACCAGCTCCCGGAGGCGGGCTCCGTAGGCCCGGGCCCCTTCGGCGGTGAGGTTCACGCCCTCGGAGGCGGTTTCGATGTCGGCCGAGAAGGCGTCCATGCGGTGGCCGTCGGGGGTGGTGTAGGCGATCTCGGCCGCGGACCGGTCGGCGTCGGCGGCGGGGTCGAAGAGGTAGGGGAAGTCCCAGCCCACCACCTTGATGCCGGCGGCGTGGGCGACGGGCAGCAGGTTGTTCAGCCCGTACTGGTTGTAGAAGCCCTTCTTGGAGGAGCCGACCCGGAGGTAGAGGTGCGTGAGCCCGACGGCCTTGGCCTTGTTCACGATGGCCGCGGCGGTCCCGGCCTGGTCCAGGTGGTGAAGCCACATGCCCTTCCCCAGGGGGAGGCGGAGCAGGGCGGTGGGAGGTGCGGGCGGCGGGGGCGGCGGGGGGGTGGCTTCGGGAGCGGGCACGGGCACCGCCTCCACCGGGGCGGCGGCCGCCTCCGCCCGGACGGGCTCGGCCGGGACCTCGGTGGCCGGGGGGGTGGCGGGCTCGGATGGGGCGGCGACCTCGGTGGAGGGCGGCGCGGCCGGGGCGGTGGTCGTGCTGTCGGGCGGGTCGTCGGAGGGGCGGACCACCGGAGGAGAGGAGGGCGCCGGCATGCCCGGGCCGCCGAGAGCGGCGGCGCTGCCGGCCACCAGAACGGCGACGGCGGCGGCGAGCATGACCGGTGGCTTGCACCCTTGCGCGAGGCGGAGAGCGAGGCGATGCATGAAGCTTCTCCTCTCTGGGTAACCCCAGGAATTGAAACGGCGTTCGTTCCCGACCGTGACGCCAAATTGCAGCGCGCTCTTCGGTCGGTTTCTGCTCTCCCTAGAAGGGGCTTCGGCCTACGCGTGCCGCTCCTTGAGTGATTCCCAGGGATTTCCCACCCCCGGAAATTCCTGGAATAGCGGCACGGGCATGCCCTCCCAATGGGCATGGAACGCCATCCTTCCAGGAAGGAATTGGCAATCCGGGGGGCGGCCCTCAGATGTGGTGGGCCCCAGCCCGGCGCAGTCCCCGGGAGCCGGTGGCGGCGAAGACCACGGCGAAGAGCGCCGAACCCGTCAGGACGATCATGGGCCCGGACGGGATGTCGAGGTGGTAGGAGAGGTTCATCCCCACGAACCCGCACGCCGTTCCGATGGCGGTGGCCAGCCACAGCATGCGGGCGAAGGAGTCCGTCAGCATACGGGCCACCACGGCCGGGATGACGAGGGTGGCGGCCACCAGCGTCACCCCCAGCACGCTCATCGTGGTGAGGATGGCGGCGGCCAGCACCAGGGTGAGCAGGGCGTCGACCCGGGCCGTGGGCACGCCGGACACATCCGCCACCTCGGGGTCGAAGGTGGAGAACAGGAGGGCCCGGTAGCAGCTGAAGACCACGGCGGCGGCGGCCAGGGTGACCGCCGCCACCGCCACCACGTCGGCGTCGCTCACGCCCAGGATCTGGCCGAACAGCAGGGCGTCGGGATTCTTGCCGCCGCTGCCGAAGCGGGTGATCAGAGCCAGGCCGATGGCAAAGGAGGCGGTGGTGATCACCCCGATGGCGGCATCGGACCCGATGGCCCGGCGCCGGGTGACGCCGTTGACCAGGAGGGCGGAGGCGAAGCCCCAGGCGCCGGCGCCGAGGAAGAAGTTGATCCCGAGCAGGGCGCTGGCGGCGAAGCCGCCGAAGATGGCGTGCGACAACCCGTGGCCGATGTAACTCATGCCCTTCTGGACCACGTACACCCCCACCAGGCCGCACAGGGCGCCGGAAAGGGTGGCCACCATCAGGCCGTTGACGAAGAACTCGTACCGGAGGGGCCTGAGCAGAAATTCCATCAGGGCAGCGATTCCATCAGTGCGCCCTCCGGGACAGACGCACGACCCTCTGCTCGGGGCGGTAGGTATCGACCACGAAGGGCATGCCGGCGTGCTCCAGCACCTCCATGCGGGCCCCGTAGGTGCGCTCCAGCACCTCGGGAGTGAGCACCCTCCCAGGCGGGCCGGCCGCCACCACCTCCCGGTTGAGGCACACCAGGGTGGGCAGGTGCGCGGCCACGCCGTTCAGGTCGTGGGTGGTGAGCACCACTCCGAGGCCACCGGCGTTGAGCTCCTCGAGGAGGTGGAGGATCTCGTGGCGGGTGGCGACGTCGACCCCGGCGGTGGGCTCGTCCATGAGGATGAGCTCGGGCCGGCGCAGCAGCGCCCGGGCGATGAACACACGTTGCTGCTGGCCGCCGGACAGCTGGCGGATGTGGCGGCCGGCCAGGTCGTCCAGGCCCAGCCGCTCCAGCACCTCGGCTACCTCGGCCTTCTCCGCCCGGCTGGCCCAGGGCAGACGCCGGCCGCCGACCCGGGCCATGAGGACGCACTCGGCCACCGTCACCGGGAAGTTCCAGTTGACGGTCTCCGTCTGGGGGACGTAGGCCAGCGTGAGGTCGCTCCGCCGGTAGACCGACCCGGCCAGCGGGGCCACGGTCCCCAGGATGGCCCGCAGCAGCGTCGTCTTCCCCGACCCGGAGGGACCGACCACACCTACGAACGCCCCGGCCCGCACGTCGAGGTCGATGTTCACGAGGACGGGCTCGCTGCCGTAGCGGCACGTCACCCGTTCCATCCGCACCAGGCTCCCGGTGGGCGCCGTCATTGCGGGTACCGGGCGGTGTCGGGGGCGACGTCGCCGGTGTCGAAGCGGGCCAGGGCACCGGCGTCGCCGCCGAGCTCGGTGACCATGGTCCGGTAGTCGAAGCGCATCAGGCCGAGCCAGGAGTGCTCGGGGTCCCCGGGCCTGCCGGGCAGGTCGTCGTCGCGCAGGACGGCCACGTAGCGGACGCCGGCCTCCTTCCCGATCTGCTCCAGCACGGGTGACGGGAAGACCTCGGAGCCGAAGATGGCGGGGACACCCTCGGCCTTGACCTGGTCGATGAGGGCGGCCACCTCCTTGGGGCTGGGATCCTCGAAGCTCTCCACCTGGATGGCCCCGATCACCCGCCAGCCGTAGGTGCGGGCGAAGTAGGCGTAGGCGTCGTGGTAGGTGAGGAGCTTGCGCCGCTCGACCGGGAGGGTGGCGAAGGCGGACCGCATGGCCTGGTCGAAGGCGTCGATCCGGGCGGCGAAGGCGTCGTAGTTGCGCTGGTAGTCGGGGGCGTGCGGGGCGTCCAGAGCCGACAGCTCGCGCCGGATGATGTCGGCATAGCGCCGGGCCCGCTTCGGGTCCGTCCACAGGTGCGGGTTGGGCTTTCCCTCCTCCTTGGGGAAGGAGAAGTCGTAGATCCACTCCGACTCGGGCAGGACCTCGGTCCCGAGCTCGACGATCCTGGCCCCCGGTTTCAGGTCGTCTTCAGCCATCCGCGTGGTCGGCTCCTCCAGGCGGAGGCCGTTGACGAAGACGAGGTCGGCGTCGGAGAGGACCTCGGCCACGCTGGGGGCGGGTTCGAAGGTGTGCGAGTTGGTGCCCTCGGGGACCACCCCGGTGATCTCCGCCAGCCCCCCCGCCACGTTGGCGGCGATGCTCGTGATCGGGGCCACGGTGGTCACCACCTGCAGCTTCGTCTCTCCGCCCGCCGTCCTCTTCGGTTCTGGCCCGCTGGTACCGCAGGCGACAAGGACGACGAGCGCGAGGAGGGGCAGCAGCGGGCGGCGGGACACGACGGCACCTTAGTGATACCTGCCTTGCGTTGCAAGCTGGTTGCAATAAGTGCCTGGTCGCACGTTGGCCGGTCGGCCGGAATGGGCCATCCATCCCTTTCGCGCCAAAGGCTCGGCCGCGCAGGATTGTCGTCTTTGCCGCCGAACCATGGTGACTGTCCCGCTCGTGTCTGGGGCGAGTGGAAGGAACCCAACCCCCCGTGAAACCTTCTCCGGCGCGCGTCCTCATCGCGGTCGTACTGGCGCTGTCTGTCGTGGTGCCCAGCTGGGGCGCGACGGCGGGTGCCGCCCTGCCCGTCCCCGCGGGCTTCGAGGTGTCGGCTCGCCGCGACCTCGCCCCCGGGGTGGAGCACATGACCCTGACGCGCCCGCAGTCGCCCCTGGTGATGAACATCGCACGGATCGCCCCGACGGCGCCGGTCGACCTGCAGGTCGTGTCCGCCTTCGACAGGGTCGGACCCCGCAAGAACGAGGAGTCCCTCGAGCACCCCACAGCCATGTGCGCCCGGGTCGGGTGCCTGGTGGGTGTGAACGGCGATTTCTACCACCCTGACACCGAGGAGCCCTTCGGGGCGGTGGCCACCGGGGGCCGGCTGCTGCGCTCGCCCGCTCCGGGCCGGGGTCAGGGCTGGCAGACCCGAGACGGGCATTTCGACGTCGGCGGCTTCGCCTGGTCCGGAAGTCTGACGCCCGCCAACGGAGGGGTCATCTCCATCACCGGCGTGAACGTCGACTCCCTGCCCAACGGCGTGGTGCTGTACACCCCGGACTATGGCCGGGGCACCCCGATCGGGACCACCGAACTGGTCGTGGAGCTCTCTGGTGCGCCCGTCCTCGGGCATCCCGTCACCGTCAAGCTGTTGCGCCTGGCCGACGGCGGTACCGGCATCCCCGCCAACGGCGCCATCCTGGCCGGCCGGGACGGGGCGGCCGACGCCCTGCGCGACCTGTGGAACCGCAAGGGCTCGGCCGGCGCCATCAGCCTCCGCCTCGACGCCGACGTGGTCGAGACCGTGGGCATCTACCCGGTTCTGGTCAGCGGCGGGAAGCGGGTGGACACCAATCTGGCCGGCGACCTCGTGACCGGTAACCACGCCCGCACGCTCATCGGCCAGACCGCCGACGGCAGCCTGGTGATGGCCACCATCGACGCCCGCTGGAAGGGTGTCTCGGAGGGCGTCAGCGTCCGGGAGGCGGCCGACCTGCTCATCGCCCTGGGTGTGGTGGAAGGCGGAAACCTCGACGGCGGCGGTGGCTCCACGTTCGTGGTGCAGGGCAGCGTGGCCAACCGGCCCAGTGACGGTCCCGGTGACCCGTCGTCGCAACCCGACGGCACCCTGATGCCCCATGAGTACGCCCCCGGGCTCTTCGAGCGCCCCGCCGTCAACATGGTGGCCATCGTGCCCCGGGGCGGAGCCGTCCCGGGTGGGTCCGGTTCGGGCCCGGGCGGAGGCGGATCCGGTACCGGTGGCACCGGGACCGGCGGCACCGGGACCGGCGGCACAACCGGAGTCGGGGGCCTGTTCACCCCCGTCGGCCCCGGTGAGGTCCCCATCTTCGGTACTGGCCCGGCGGTGACGAGCGCCAGCGGCAGCGGTGGCCTGTTCGCCCCCAGTCCGCTGTCCTCCACACCCCTCGCCTCCGCCTCGGCGCTGTACAAGATCTTCACGCTGGTGAAGGCCAAGGCGGCCGACGCCGCCACCGGAGGGGCGCCCGCCGATCCCGCCGCGGCATCGACCACCACCACGGGTGCGACCAGCGATACCGCTCAGTCCGCCGGTGCCGGTGCCGGGGAGAGCGCCGCCGGCGTGCCCGCCGATTCCGTCCCGGCTCCGTCCCGGATGCCGGCGGCGACGGTGGCGTTGCTGCTCGTGCTCTCCCTGTTCGGGATCATCGCCGTCCTGCACCGCAGCCGCGGCTCTCTCCGGGCCGTCCTCCCGGTGTCGCCCTCTCCGGGCGAGGGCCTGCTCTAGCCGGGTCCGGCGGCGAAGCGTCAGTCGCCGCCGGTGACGTCCAGCTCGCCTTCGGCGTAACGGGCCCGCAGCACCTTCTTGTCGAACTTGCCCACCGAGGTCTTGGGCACCTCCTCGATGAAGGCCCACCGTTCCGGCAGCCACCATTTCGCCACCCGGTCGGCCAGGAAGCCCTTGAGGTCGTCGACCCCCGCCGTGGCGCCCTCCTTCAGGACCACGCAGGCCAGCGGGCGCTCGTCCCAGCGCGTGTCGGGGACACCCACCACGGCCGCCTCGACCACGTCGGGGTGGGCCATGAGCTCACCCTCGAGCTCCACGGAGGAGATCCACTCCCCGCCCGACTTGATGACGTCCTTGGCCCGGTCGGTGATCTGGACGAAGCCCAGGGAGTCGACGCTGCCCACGTCGCCCGTCCGCAGCCAGCCGTCGTCGAACTTGGCCGGGTCGTCGTCCTTGTAGTAGCTGGCTGTGATCCACGGGCCCCGGACCTCGATCTCGCCCACCGCCTCGCCGTCCCAGGGGAGGACGGCGCCGTTGTCGTCGACGATGCGCAGCTCGACTCCGGCGATCACCCGCCCGGTCTTGGTCCGCCATGCCATCTCCTCGTCCGGGGGCGTTCCCCGGGGGGGCTTGGCCACCGCTCCCAGCGGGCTGGTCTCGGTCATGCCCCAGGCCTGGATGATGCGGACGCCGTGGCGCTCCTGGAACGCCTCCATCAGGTGGCGGGGGACGGCCGATCCGCCGCAGGGCACGAGGCGGATGGACGAGAAGTCGACCGGGTTGGCGTCGGCGTAGCGGAGGATGTCGGCCCACACGGTGGGCACGGCGCCGGAGATGGTGGGGCGTTCGGCCTCGATGAGCTTGCACAGCGGCTCCCCCTGGAGGAAGCGGCCCGGCATGACGAAGTCGGCGCCCGTCATCCATCCGGCGTAGGGGAGCCCCCAGGCGTCGGCGTGGAACATGGGGACGATGGGCAGGATGCGGTCGTCCTCGGAGAGCCCGAACGACGCCCCCGAGCACTCGGCCAGCGAGTGCAGGTAGGTCGACCGGTGGCTGTAGACCACGCCCTTGGGGTTGCCGGTGGTGCCGCTCGTGTAGCACATGGCGGCGGCCGAGCGTTCGTCGACCTCGGGCCAGTCGTACCCCGGCTCCTCGGCGGCGAGCAGCTCTTCGTAGGAGAGGACCGACTCGCCCAGGGCGCTCCCGTCCCCGGGGCCGATGACGACGAAGTGCTCGACGGTCTTCAGGTCCTTCGCCACCTTGGCCAGGAGCGGGATGAGCGTGCCGTCGACCAGGATCACCCGGTCCTCGGCGTGGTTGACGATGTAGGTCAGCTGCTCCGGGACGAGCCGGAGGTTGAGGGTGTGGAGGACCGCTCCCATGCAGGGCACGGCGAAGTACGCCTCCAGGTGCTCCTGGGTGTTCCAGGCGAAGGTACCCACCCGGTCACCCTCGCCGATGCCCAGTCGGGCCAGGGCGTTGGCCAGACGTTCGGCGCGCTCCGCCACCTCGGCGAAGCTCGCCCGCCGGCAGGAGTCACCTTCGAAGGTGGCGACTTCGCTGCCGCCGTAGACGGCCCGTCCGTGGCGGAAGATCGCGGTGATGGTGAGGGGGAAGTCCTGCATGGTGGAGAGCATTCGGCGACCTCCGGAGGTGCGTGGGAGCGGGTGCCGGGCCACTAGACGATAGTTCGGGGCGGTTCTCCGTCCCGAGGGGAGGAAAACACCCGGGCGCGGCAAACTTGTCAGTATGGGGGGCGGCGAACAAATCGGGGTCCGGGTCGGGCGCGAGGCGCGGGGCCGGGTCAGCGGCGACGGCGTGGAGCTGGCCTACGGCTTCTGGCCCGGCCGGGGGATGCCCATCGTGGCCATCCACGCCCTGACCACCTCCTACAAGACCTTCGTCGGCATCGGGGTGCGCCTCGCCGGCCGGCGGCCCCTGTTCGCGCCCGACCTCCGGGGCCGGGGCGACTCCGACAAGCCCTCCGGTCCCTACGGGATGGCCGCCCACGCCGCCGACGTGGCCGCCGCCATGCGGGCCATCGGCATCGGGCCGGCCGTGGTCGTGGGCCACTCGATGGGAGCCTATGTGGCCACCGCCCTGGCCGCCGCCGAGCCGGGCCTGGTGGCCGGAGTGGTCCTCCTCGACGGGGGCCATCCGCCCGAGCTGCCGCCCGGCCTCGACCCCGATGCCCATCTCGACCAGATCCTGGGCCCGGTCATCGGCCGGCTGGGGCGGAACTTCGCCTCGGTGGACGACTACCTCGAGTCCTGGCGGCGCCTGCCCACCTTCGCCGATGTCAAGGGCCGCCTGGCCTGGGGGCCGTGGGTGGAGGACTTCCTGGCCTACGACCTCGGCCGGGAGAACGGGCAGCTCCGGCCCAAGGCCACGGAGGCCGGCGTGCGCGCCGATTTCGCCGACATGGGCGACCAGGAGGCGGCCGAGCGCCGGCTGCGGGCCGTGAACGTCCCGCTCATGGTGGTCCGGGCCGAGTCGGGGCTCGCTCCCGATCAGGCCCCGGCGCTGTCCGATGCGGCCGTCGAGCGCATCCGGAGCTGTTGCGCCGCCGGCATCGTCGAGCACGTGGTGGCCGAGACCACCCACTACACGATCGCCCTGGCCGACCCCGGAGCGTCGACCGTGGCCCAGCTCCTGGTTGACTTCGCCGCCCACTGCGGCGTGTAGCGGCTCCATTCGGACAGAAGGGACGAACGGCCGTCCCGGCCTGGTAGCACCCTCCAGCCCGTGGGTAAAGGGCACAAGTTGGTGCGCGGTAACCTCCCGGTAACCTGGCGCCCCGACCAGTGGGGGATGCGCGTGAGTGAAGCCGAGCAGCGGGCCATGAGGTCGGGGCCGACCCAGCCGCTGACCATCCCCGCCGCCCGGCCGCCCGAGGTCTTCGAACCCGAGGCCGAGCGGATCCGCTTCCCCAACCCGTTCCAGCCGGTCAGCCGCGGGCTGACCCAGACGGGCGAGATGCTGTGGCTCTTCCTGCTGGTGGCCAGGGAAGCCGTCGTCCGCCCCCGGGGGTACTGGGGCGACGTACGGGATCAGATGTACTCCATCCTGCGCCTGTGCTGGGTGCCGATGATCATCTCCACCTTCGCCTTCGGCTTCGGCGCCCCCGGACTTCAGGCCCTCAACTTCTTCGCCATCTTCGGTATCCCCGAGCGCCTCGGCTCCTTCTTCATCATGGCGTCGGTGCGGGAGTTCGCCCCCTGGATCAACGCCATGGTGGTGGCCGGCGTGGTCGGCACCGCCATCACCGCCGACCTCGGAGCCCGCCGGATCCGGGAGGAGATCGACGCCATGGAGGTGCTCGGCGTCGACCCCGTCCGCACCCTCATCCTGCCCCGGGTCGTGGCCCTGTTCTTCATGACCGGACTCCTCGACATCGTGGCCCTGCTCTTCGGCACCCTGGGGGGCTTCGTGGCCGCCGTGGGGGTGGGCAACGCCACCCCGGCCGCCTTCATCGACAACTTCTTCGACAACGCCACGCTGCCCGACCTGTGGGGCAGCGTGCTCAAGACCGCCCTCTTCGGGCTCATCGTCGGTGTCGTCTGCTGCTACAAGGGGTTCCGGGCCGAGGGCGGGCCGGCGGGGGTGGGTCGGGCCGTGAACCAGGCCGTGGTCATCGCCTTTGCCGGCATCTGGATCTTCAACTATGTCTTCACCACCATCCTGCTGGGGCTCAACCCCGGCATGCAGGTGTTCAAGTGACGACGTACTCCGAGCCTCCGGCGCCCTCGGAGCCGCTCTCCGATTCCGAGTTCGACGCCCCCGAGGCCGACTGGAAGGTGCTCGGGCCGGGCACGCTGACCAGCAAGGCCAAGGGCATCCTGGAGACGGCCGGGGACATCACCAAGTTCTCGTTCGAGGCCATCCGGGCCATCCCCAAGCTGCGGCTCTACCCCTCGGAGATGTTCCGCCAGGCCGCCATCCTCATCGTCTCCTCGGGCTTCATCGTGTGGCTCATGGAGTTCGTCATCGGCCTGCAGTGCGGCCTGGAGGGCAACTACACGCTCAAGCAGATCGGGGCTCCGGTCTACTCCGCCATCTTCTCTGCCTGGTGCGCCGTGCGGGAGATGGCCCCCTACATGTGGGGCTACATCCTGGCCGCCAAGGTGGGCTGTGGCCTGGTGGCGGAGATCGGCTCCATGCGCATCTCCGAGGAGATCGACGCCCTCGAGGTCATCGGGGTGCGGCCCATGGCCTACATCGTGGCCACCCGGGTGGTGGGCGCCTGGATCGCCCTGCCCTTCCTCTACATCATCGGCCTGGGGATCATGTACTTCGCCGAGTGGCTGGTGGTGGTCAAGCAGCTGGGCGAGGTGTCCAACGGCGGGTACCTCAACCTGTTCTGGCTGTTCCAGAACCCGACCGACTTCTTCTACTCGCTGCTCAAGATCATGGCCATGGGGACGGCCATCGTCTTCGTGGGCTGCTACTACGGCTACAAGGCCCGGGGCGGCCCCGTCGGGGTGGGCTGGAACACCGCCAAGTCGATGATGCTCAACATGGTCCTCGTGCACGTGATCGGGATGTTCGGGACGCAGCTGTTCTGGGGGCTGTCCCCCAACGCTCCCATCGCCAACTGAAAGAGCCTGACCAAAAGGAGCTGGAGCATGGCCTCCGTCGCCATCGAGGTCGACGACGTCTACAAGGCCTTCAACGGGTTCAAGGTCCTGAACGGCCTCACCGTCGATTTCGTCGAGGGCGCCATCACCACCGTGCTGGGCCCATCGGGCACGGGCAAGAGCGTGCTCCTCAAGCACATCGTTGCGCTCCTCTATCCCGACGCCGGCGACATCCGGGTCTTCGGCCGCAGCGTGACCAAGATGAGCGACGACGAGCTCTTCACCATGCGGGAGGGCTTCGGGGTGCTGTTCCAGGACGGGGCCCTGTTCGGCTCCATGAACATCTACGACAACGTCGCCTTCCCGCTGCGCGAGCACACCAAGAAGAAAGAGTCCGAGGTCAAGTCGATCGTCGAAGAGAAACTGAACATGGTCGGGTTGAC
>JBIOYN010000402.1:0-3347 GCA_044870155.1 Acidimicrobiia bacterium
CGGCATGGGCGTGGAGCCGCCGGCGGCGTGTGAGCGAGAGGTCGGCCACAAGGGTCTGGCGAATGAGCTCGTGGGCGAAGATGAATCGGTCCTCACCGGAGGGATCCGGAGCAGGGACGATCAGCCGGGCTCGCTCGGCGTCCTCGACGGCGTCGAGGAGCGTGTCGGGGTCGATCTCCTCCATGGCCTCGAGCTGCTCAACTGAAAAGGCCCGGCCCACCACTGCCGCCGCGGCCAGGACGCGGCGGGCGCCCTCGCCCAGGCGGTGGAGACGGCGGCCGACGACCAAGCGGACCCCGGCAGGCACATCAAGCTCTCCGATATGAAGATTGGGTTGGAAGCGCCCTTCGGCGTCGAAGAGCCGGCCCTCCTCAGCCAGATACCGGTAGACCTCCTCCAAGAAGAACGGATTCCCTTCGGTCTCCGCAAACAGGCCTCGGACAAGGACGGTGGGCGCCTCCTGACCGCTCAAGGCGCCAATCATCCGGGCTATCGCTTCTTCCGGGAGACGACGCAGCGTTATCCAGCGGGCGAGCTGGCGACGCCGGAGATCCTCGAAGGTCTTGGCCAGGGGGCGGCCGACGTCGACCTCGGTATCCCGATACGTAGCGATGAGGAGGACGGGCAATTCTGACAGGCGCTCCGCGAGGTGCTCCACGAGCAGCAGCGTCGGGTCGTCTGCCCACTGGAGGTCGTCGAGGACGAGGAGAAGCGGTCGGCGCTGCGCCGTGCGGGCGACGACCTCCCGGATGCTATTGAACAGCAGCCGGCGCTCCTGCTCGGCGGGCAGCTCGAGCGGCGGCGGGATGTCGGGACAGAGCCGACGTAGCTTCGGAAGCAGCTTCGCCACCTCCGCCGCCTCCTCACCCATGGCCTGGCGGAAGACCTGAGGACTGGCCGCCCGGTCCAGGGCGCTCTCCAGGATCTCGATGAAGGCGACATAGGGAGCTGCCCCCTCCATCTCGTAGGAATGGCCGACGAAGACCTGCACCTCCCGCCCCTGCGCCTCCACCGCCAGCTCCTCGGCCAGGCGGGTCTTCCCCACCCCGGGCTCGCCCCCGATCATCACCAGCCCCCCAACGCCCCGGATGGCCGAGTCAAGGAGTTGGCGCAACTCCGCCTGCTCCACCTCTCGACCCACGCAGGGCGTACGCCCGGCCAGGGCCAGGGCCAGCGCCGGGCCCGGCCGGTCCTTCGGCTCCCAGACGAGCCCGTAGAGGTGCCAGCGGTCGGGGAAACCCTTCAAGCGGACCCGGCCCCGGTCCCGGAAGGTGAGCTCAGGGCCCGACCCGGCCAGCTGCCTGGTCACCTCCGACACGAGGATCTCGCCCCCTTGCGCCCGAGCGGCGATCCGGGCCGCGGCGTTGACCGCTTGGCCGTAGAGGTCGCCCCCCTCGTCGACGACCTCACCGGTGTTGACGCCGATGCGCACCCGCACGGCGCCTCCCGGGGCCTTCCAGATCTGTTCCTCGACCACCTGCTGGACGGCCATCGCACACGCCAGAGCCCGGCGCACAGAAGCGAAGACGACCATGAACCCGTCGCCCAAGGCCTTGACCTCCCGCCCGCCGTGCTCGCCCACGCAGCCACGGACCAGCTCCTCGTGCTCTCGCAGGATCTCATGGGCGGCGGCGTCGCCTCGGCCGGTACGGAGGTCGGTCGATCCCACCACGTCAGTGAACAGGATCGTGACCGGAGCTTCGTCCACTGTTCCCCTCCCCCGGGCCCAGCATAGTTCTGGCCTCTTTGCCGAGTTTGGGCTGCTCCCGGGGAACGGACTCTGTTGAGCGGCAGGAGAGAAAGTCGTAACCAGCCTCGGCCCGCGTCCCCGGAAAACGAGTCTGCATGCCGGCGAGCGGCAAGAGGGCGAAGCGTCACAATGGCAAGGATCTGCATCCTGCGGCGGCACGGCCACCGAGGAAGAGCACCACCACCCATGGCGAAGGGCGGGTCCTCCTCCTCTCCGTCGAGGAGGCAGCCAGGTCGCTCAGCATCGGCCGCAGCAAGACCTACGAGCTCATCGCCGAGGGGCTCCTCGAGACGGTCCACATCGGACGCTCCACCCGGGTGCCGGTGGCCGCACTCCACGACCTCCTCGACCGCCTTCGGGAAGTGGGAGACCATCACTGCCGGGACAGCGCCCTCTACTAGGGGCGAAGCGGCGGCCTCCCAAGCGGAACGGAAGGGGCGAACTGTGATCGAGACGGGTGCCCAGCCATGAGCATCGAGGGCAGGAAGCTCAAGAACGGCAAGACGGTTTACGACGTCCGCCTGCGCGACCCTGACGGGCGCGCCTACAAGCGCACGTTCCGCACCAAGCGGGACGCGGAGACATTCGACGCCACCCAGCGCGTCGACCGGGTCCGAGGTGCCTGGGTCGACCCCAGGAAGTCCTCGACGACCTTCGCCGAAGTCGCGCCCTCCTGGATGGCCTCGAACCCCGCCAAGCGCCCGACAACTCGCGCTCGGGATGAAATCGTCGTCCGCGTCCACCTTCTCCCCGCCCTCGGGCATCGGCCGGTTGGGGCCATCACTCCGGCCGACGTACAGGCGTTGGTGAACGAGTGGTGCCGGAAGAAGGCCGGGAACACGGTGAGACGCCAGTACTCCGAGCTCTCCGCCGTGATGACCACGGCCGTTCTCTCGGATCTCATCGCCCGCACGCCATGCCGGGGCATCAAACTCCCGCCCATCTCCCACGCCGAGCGCCACATCGTCACCGCCGACGAACTGGCGGCGCTGGGCGAAGCCCTGGGGGAGGACTTGGGCCTCATGGCCTACCTCGGCGCCGTCCTCGGCCTCCGGTGGGGCGAGGTCGCCGGCCTGCGCGTCGGCCGCCTCGACTTCCTGCGAGCGACCCTAACCGTGGCGGAGCAGGTCACCCAGGGCCCGCGTGGGGCCACGACCGTCGGGGCGCCAAAGTCGGCCGCCGGCCGCCGCACGCTGGCCGTCCCCGCCGAACTCATGGACAGGCTGGCCCTCATCTCAGCCGCCGGGGCCTGACGGGTGCCAACCCGGCGGCGTTCGTGTTCGCCTCACCGGCCGGGACCCCGCTCGACTACGCCCACTGGCGTCAACGCGCCTGGCTGCCCGCCACCCGGGCGGCCGGGCTTGCCGGCCTGACCTTCCACGACCTCCGCCGAGCCAACGCCACCGGCCTCGTGGCCGAGGGCGTCGACATGAAGACGGCGCAAACCCGCCTCGGCCACGCCGACCCCCGCCTGACCCTGGCGATCTACGCCCAGGCGACCAGCGACGCGGATCGGTCAGCGGCGGCCCGGATCGGGGTCCGGTTCCTCGCTAGTGGGGTGGCGCTGAAGTAGTCGCCGGTTATCCGGGGTCCGCCA
>JBIOYN010000403.1:0-6659 GCA_044870155.1 Acidimicrobiia bacterium
TCGCCCGGGCGCTGGACGACGGCGGCGAGGACCCCGCCGAGCAGGCCCACCATCTCGCCTCGGCCGGGGACCGTCGAGCGGCGGCCGAGGCGTTCGCCCTGGCCGCCGAGCGGCGGATGGCCCGCTACGCCGCCGACGAGGCCGCCGCCCTGGCCAGTACCGGCATCGCCCTCGACCCCGACCCGGTCGTCCTGGTCGCCCTCCTCCAGACGCGGGCCGATGCTCGCAACTTGCAAGGCGACGCAACCGGCGCCGGCGAGGACCTCCGGCAGGCGCTCGGTGAGCTCGCCCCGGGGCCAGCCCGGTCGCGGCGGCTGGCGAAACTGGCGATTCTCACCCGCAGCAAGGACGCGGCGGAATCGGCGGCCCTGGCCGAGGCCGCCCTGGCCGAAGCAGGAGACGATCCCGCCGCCCGGGCCGAGGCCCTCGTCACCGCCGCCTTCCTCGCCGGAGACTCGCAACGGCCGGAGGCGGTCGACGGCCTCGCCTCCGACGCCCGCAGCCTCTTCGAGGACCTCAACGACACCCGGGGGCTGGCCAGCGTGGTTGACGCCCAGGGCAACTCGCTCTTCTTCCGCAATCGGCTGGCCGAAGCCGTGCCGGTTGCCCGCCGCGCGGCCCGCCTCTACCGTGACAGCGGTCAGCTGACCAAAGCGGGGTCGCCGATGAGCCTGGAGGCGCTCGCTCTCTGCATGATGGGCCGCTATGACGAGGCCCGCGCCCGCTGCCAGGAAAGCCTCCAGCTGGAACGCTCCCTCGGCCAGGTCGAAGGCGAAGTCACCGCCCTCTTCGTCCATACGCAGATCGCCCTCGATAGCGGGGACATCGACGGCGCCCGCCGGTACCTGGCCGAGACCACGGCGGCCAACGAGCGAGGGGGCACCCCGGAGACAACCAGCTACGTCGAGCTTCTCCGGGGGCACGTCGCGGCGCTCGAGGGCGACCTCGAAGCCGCCGAGGCCGCCTTCCGCAGAGCGCTGGCGGCGGGAGGCGACTGGCCGTATTACGCCGGACGGGCTGCCGCTGCCCTGGCCGAGCTGCACCTCGCCCGGGGCGACGTGGATCGAGCCCGGGACTTTGCTGGCCAGGCCTGCGCCACGCCCGTCGGGCCGGGGTCCGTCGAGGGCCGCACGCTGCTGGCGGAGATCGCTCTGACCCAGAACGAACCGGGCGCCGCCACCGCCGCCCGCCAAGCCCTCCAGGCGGCGGCCGCCACCGACTATGCGCCGAGTGCGGAAATTCTGCGGCTCCAGCGGCTGCTCGACGAGCACGAGGCCTCGGGTCGGCCCGCCATCGCCACGACCCGGGCCCGCAAGGTATTCATGTTCACCGACATCGTCTCGTCCTCCACCCTCGTCGAGGTCCTCGGCGACGAAGGCTGGGACCACCTGCTCCACTGGCACGACCAGACGCTCCGGGCGGTCTTCGCCAGCCACGCCGGGGAGGAGATCAACCGGATCGGCGACGGCTTCTTCGTCGCCTTCGACGGGGCAGCCGATGCGCTCGCCTGTGCCGTCGCCGTCCAGCGGGCGTTGGCCGCCCACCGCCGGGATCACGGCTTCGCACCCCACGTCCGTATCGGGATCCATCGGGCCGAGGCAACCCGCCAGGGTCACGACTACCAAGGTCGGGGCGTTCACCAGGCCGCTCGCATCGGCGGCGCGGCCGACGGCGACGAGATCCTGGTCAGCCAGGAGACCCTTGATGGGGTCGAGGGATTCGCCACATCAGAGCCGCGGCTCATCGCCCTCAAAGGCTTCTCGGATCCCGCGACCGTCGTCTCGGTGGCGTGGCCGGTCTGAACTTCCAGCTGGTTCCTCACAGGAGAAATTGTTGGACGGGAATCAAGCGGTCAGCGCGGCCGCCCATCCCGCGTTCATCCCGCGTCCGACCCCATTCGGCGGCGTCCGTCTCCGTCTCCCAGTCCCCGGTGACAAGGACTTTCGGTCCAAACTCATCCCAGCGAGTCCGATCCAGGAGCGTTCGGGAGGCTGAGCTCGAATCGAGGAGGCCGCGTAGAGCCCCATTCGTGCCGTCGTTCAACCGATCAGGAAGGAGAGGGCTCCGATGCCCGCCGACATGGAGACGTCGCCACGGGCGACGGGTGTGGATGGGCCGACCACTTCAGGCGGCGGTACTTTCACCGACCCGCCCGCCGGGGCAAAGTGACAGATCAACGTGGAGGCGGAGTTGAGGACGCGGCTCCGTTCGGCTTCGTCGTCGTGGAGGCGCTCGACGGAGATGCGGGCCGGGCGGGGGCGGCCGCCGAAAGGCGAACACCCCGGAAGTGTTCATGCCATCGTGGGGGCTCCCTGCTCGGCGGTGACTGACGCCAGGTTCGCCTCGCACACGGTGATGGTGGGATGGCCGGCCGGGAGCGCGGCCCGGACGATCGGGAGGGCCCACTGGTACAGCACGGTGGCCTCACCTACCCGTCCGGTATGGGCGTAGAGGCCGGCGAGGTTGTGGACCGTGACGGCCACGTCGGGATGGCGGTGGCCGAGGAGTCGTTCCTTGATGGCCAGGGCCCGGCGGTAGAGCGCCTCGGCCTCGTCGACGTCGCCCGTTGCGTGGAGGAGGGCGGCGAGGTTGTTGAGGGTGACGGCCACGTCGTAACCGTTGGGGCCAGAGGCGGCTTCGAAGACGCCGAGTGCGTGGTGGAGGAGCCGTTCGGCTTCGTGGCGTTGGCCCAGGGCGTCGAGGATGGCGGCCAGGGCGGCCTGGTCTTCGGCCACCTTGGGGTGGTCGGGTCCCAGGGCCCGGGTGCGTAGTTCGACGGCGCGACGGGCGTGAGGTTCGGCGGCGCCGTGACGGCCCCGGGCGTGCTCCAAGCCGCCCAGGTTGTGGTGGATAGCGGCCAAGGCAAGCTCGTCGGCGGGCACCGACTCTTCCACGATGCTCAGCGCCCGCCGGTAGGCGGCTTCGGCCTCGTCGAACCACCCGGCGTATTTGCAGGCCACCCCCAGATTGACGCACAGCGCCGCGATCTCGGAGTCGTCCGCGCCGAAGGCCGCCTCACCGGCCGCCACCGCCTTGCGGTGCAGCGCGACGGCGTCGGCGTAGCGGCCCCCCAGTCGGCATCGGGTCCCCGCCCGGTCGAAAGCCCGGGCCCGGCGCGCCGCCAACCGCCTCGCCACCGGTCACCCCCTACCGGACCCGCACCAGCGTCTCGTTGTGGTTCTCGGTGAAACCGGCGTGGGCGGCCACCGGCACCAGCCAGGAGGCCAGGGTGGCCAGCGGCGCCACCAGCAGAACTCGGCGAATCATGCGCTTCATGGGATCCTCCCCTTGTCGCAACTCACAGATGGTTCCTGCACGGTAACGGCGGTGGTGCGGGCCCTCCGCCCCGACCGTGACGGCGGCAATGTGTTCGCGCCGACACTTCTCCCCGACGGGCTGGTCGTGCCTCCAGCGGTGCCACGACCACGGCCCCAGCCAACGGCCCAGACTGCGCTGGGCCGTCTCCCGCCGGTCGCCACAGGTTCCCCATCCCTTCGCGCCGCCGACGTCCAGCTGATGGCGCCGTTCCGCCCTCCTGATCGTGCCGGTCCGGGTGACGACCATTCGGCTTCGTGGTCGTGGACACGAACGACGCCTCACCTCCCGGACGTCGCCCAGGGGGAGTTCAGGCGGGTGGCGCATCGATGATGCCGCGGGTTACGAAGAGCAGCGGCGGATCAGGGAGCTCGTTGGGCGAGGGCCGGCCGGTTCGCTTCGGAGGTTGGGGGTCAGCGCTGGAGGAGGGCCACGGCGTGGACGGCGGCTTTGGTGGCGGGGCTGGTGACGCAGTCCCCTGCCATCGGCGCGAACTGGAACGCGCCCGAGAGCACGGTGCCCTTGAAGGTGCCGGCGGGGCCCACGGAGTCGAAGGTGAAATCCTCGGTGATCGTCATGGGTCCGGCGCTGGTGGGGATGGTGAACCTCTGGGTGCCGGTCCCTCCGCCCTTGGCGCAGGTGGAGTCGACGAACGAGAACGTGTTGCTGTAGTTGCCGGCGCCGGTGATCTGCTGGCCGTCGACCACGCCGTGGCAGTCGATGGTGCCGGTGGCGGAGCCGCCCGTGGTCCCCGGGGTCATCGTCAGTCCGGGTGATGCCGAGACGATGAGGTCCAGAACGCACGGTGCCGGGAGCGGTGCTGCGCTGGCGGGGGCGAGGGAAGCGAGGGGGGCGAGGAGGGCGAGGGCGGCGGCGGGTACGAAGAAGAGGTGCGTCCGTTTCATGATGCGAGCCTCCGTGTGCGGAATGTGGTTGTCCCAGTGCTACGCCGCCTCTGGGGTGGCGTCTGCGGTGCTCGTCACACATGCGGCGTCGCCGGAGCGACACTTGGGAGTGGCCGGGCGTGGCCGAGCTCGGAGATCGCTGGCCACGCCGGGGTCTCGTCCCGGTCCAGGGCACCTGATCGATGCCGTCATGGTGCTCCGGTCACTCCTCGTTGACGCGTCGCTCGAGGATGGTGGCGCACAGGGCGACGGTGGAGGAGCAACCGACCCGAGGAGGACATCTCGCGGTCACAGACCCTGTGTGTAGGGAGAACGAGTCGGAGTGGGGGCCTCTGCGACCGGATTCAGGCTGTCCGAGGCTTCAGGACGAGCTGCTCCAGTTCCCACCTTCGGCGTCGCACCACCCGACGAAACAGCGTCTGCCCCCAGGCGCCTAAGCGCATCGGGCGAGGTTCGCCAGGCACACGGCGATGGTGGGGTGGCCGGCGGGGAGGGCGTCCCGGAAGATGGAGAGGGCACACTCGCATAGGGCGGTGGCGGCTTCCGTTCGGCCGGTGTCGGCGTAGACGACGGCCAGGTTCTGGGCGGTGACGGCGACGTCCGGGTGGCGGGGCCCGAGGTTGTGTTCCTTGATGGCCAACGCCCGGCGATACAGGCCTTCCGCCTCCTCGATGTCACCCTTGGCGTGGAGGAGGGCGGCCAGGTTGTTGAGGTTGACGGCCACGTCATAGTGGTTTGGGCCGTGGGCCGCCTCGAAGCACGCGAGCACCTCGCGGAAGAGCCGCTCGGCCTCGTCCTGTTGGCCGAGGGCGTCGAGGATCGAGGCCAGCGCCGCCTTATCTTCGGCGACCTGGTGATGGTCTGGGCCGAGGGCCCGGATGCGAAGCTCGACGGACCGGCGGGCGTGGGGTTCGGCGGCGGCGAAGCGGCCCCGGGCATGTTCCAGGCCGCCCAGGTTGTGGAAGATCGTCGCCAAGGTGGTGTCATCCGCGGGGAGGTTCAGCTCCACGACGGCGAGGGCCCGTCGATAGGCGGCCTCGGCCTCGTCGAAGAAGCCGGCGTATTTGCAGGCCACCCCCAGATTGATGAACAGGACGGCGAGTTCGGTGCCGTCGGGCCCGAAGGCGTCCTCGCCGGCCGCCACCGCCTTGCGGTGCGCGGCCACCGCCTCCACATAGCGGCCCCGCAGCCGGCGCCGCACCCCCATCTCGTCCAAAGCCCAGGCGCGCCGAGCCGTAAGCCCAGCCCACACCACGCCCTACTTCGGGCGGACGAGGGTCTCGTTGTGGTTGGTCCACCCGGCGTGGGCCACACCGGGCACCAGCCAGGTGACCATCACGGCCAACGGGGTGATCGTCATGACGCGGCGGGCCATGCGCTTCATCGTCGTTGTCCTCCTTCAGTCAGCGGGAGACGAGGGTCTCGTTGTGGTTCTGCCAGCCGGCGTGGGCGACGCCTGGCACCAGCCAGGTGACCAGCACAGCCAGGGGGGTGATCGTCAGGAGCCGGCGGATCTTCTGGTTCATCGTCGTCCTCCTCAGCCAGCGCGCGACGAGGGTCGGGCGATGGCTTCTTTGGGTCCGAGTGGGCGGTGGCAGGGGGGCTGCTGGAGCGGACGCCTGATTTCCTGCGGTGGCCCGGCGTCGCTGCCCAAGAGCCTCGCTGTGAGGGTAAGCAGGGGTTGAACCGGTGTCTGTGCCGAGGTCGACGCCGACAACGGCTCGGGGGTGACACTCACCGCCATCGCGGCTTCGGCAACCCGGCCGGGCGGGGGGCGACCAGGGTGGAGGCGGAGTTGAGGAGGCGGGCTGACTCGCCTTCGTCGTCGTGGAGGCCCTCGACGGACCGGGCGGAGAGGCGACGTCGGCGTAGCAGGCGGAGCCGTGTGAGTGACCCCGTTGCTCACCTTCTAGAGCCCCGCCCATCTCATAAGCACGTACATGTACGCGGAGACGAGGGTTGTGGCGACGACGGCGGCAACCACGAACACGTAGCCGAGCTTGCCGAGAAGGTCGGTCTCACGCCAGGTGGTGAGCGCCCGGGCGAACTGGTGGGTGACGAGGGTGATCATGCTCCGACGGTACGACGCCGCCGCGACCGGGCCCTGCGTCTCTGCGCGATCTCGGCATCGTCTCCGCCCGTCGGAGGAGAGATTCCGGGCTTCCGATCAGAGGCTCTGCGCGTACGGCGACCGTCCAGGCGGTTCTTCCGTCGGAGGGCGTGACTCTGGGCTTCCCATGGGGGTCTCCTCCCCCACCGCGACGGCAGGCCCCTCATGTTCTGCCACGACAACTGTTTCGCCGTCTGCAATCGGAACCGGCCGTTCGCCCTCGGTGTCCTTTTCCTCGTCCGCCCCGCCGCTAGTGGGGCGGCGCGGATCGGTCCGCCGGTAACTGGATCACCTGGTCAGGCCACCTTTCGGCGGTTCTCGAGTTCGAG
>JBIOYN010000404.1:0-10583 GCA_044870155.1 Acidimicrobiia bacterium
AGCTGGGCCGAGGCGTGGCCCACGGGAAAGCCCACGGTGCCGGCGGCCACGGCCAGGGCGGCGGTCTCGTCCACCCGCCGGGGCCAGGCGCACGCCCACTGGTAGGCGGCGATGGCGCCCAGCACCAACGCGCCGACGAGCAGCCCGGCGTTGCCGGAGAAGGCGGAGCCGGCGAGGCTGACCGCGGCCATGGCCAGGACGGTCAGCGCCCCCAGGCGCCGGCGGGCGATGTCCGGGACCTGGTAGGGCCGGGCCACGGTGGCGTCGAGGTCCTCGGGAAGCTCGTCGGGTGTCACCCTGATCCCCCCGGGGCCGGCCACGCCTTCCGCAGCTTCTCCCAGGTGGTGCGCAGGTCCTCGGAGATGACCCGGGCCTCGGCCACCGTGGTCATGAAGTTGGTGTCGCCGTCCCAGCGGGGCAGGGCGTGCCAGTGGATGTGGCCGGGCACGCCGGCGCCCGCCACCCGGCCCAGGTTCACCCCCAGGTTGATGCCGTGCGGCCGGCTCGCCTCCCTGAGCGCCACCACCGCCCGCTGGAGGGCGGCGAAGATGGCGCCACCCTCCTCGGCCGTGAGCCCCTCCAGGTCGCCCTCGTGGCGGAGCGGGGCCACCATCAGGTGCCCCGACGTGTAGGGAAAGGCGTTGAGGACGGAGAAGGTCAGCCCCGTGCGCTCCACGATGAGGGCGTCCTCGTCGTCGGAGGCGGCCAGCGTGCAGAACAGGCACCCGTCCTCGTCGTCGGAGGCGGCGATGCCGGTGACGTAGGGCGATCGCCAACCCGCCCAGATCCGCTCCAGACTCAAGTTCGGGCGTCGACTTCCGCCCGCATCCGCTCGATCAGGGCGGCCACGGGGACGTCGCGTTCGGGACGCTCGGCACCGCGGGCGTTGACCCCGACCGTGTCCGCGTCCACGTCGCTGTCGCCCACCACCAGCACGTAGGGGATCTTCTCGAGCTTGCCCCGCCGGACCCGGGCCCCGAGCGTGTCGTGGGTGGCGTCGGTGGCCTCGGCCCGGAAGCCGGCCACCCGGAGCCGCTCCACCAGCGAGCCGGCGAAGGCGTCGTGACGGTCGGCCACGGGCAGGACCAGCGCCTGGGTCGGCGCCAGCCAGGTGGGGAAGGCGCCGGCGTAGTGCTCGACCAGGATCCCGAAGAAGCGCTCGATCGATCCGAACAGCGCCCGGTGGATCATGATCGGGCGGTGGCGCTCGTTGTCGGCGCCCACGTAGGAGAGGTCGAAGAGCTGGGGCAGGTTGTAGTCGACCTGGATGGTGGACAGCTGCCAGCGCCGGCCGATGGCGTCCCTCAGGTGGATGTCGATCTTGGGACCGTAGAAGGCGCCCTCGCCATGGGCCATGGTGTACGGCAGCCCCGACCCCTTGATGGCTTCGAGGAGAGCGTCGGTGGCCATGTCCCAGAACTCCTGCGGGCCCACCGACTTGCCCTCTGGCCGGGTGGCGATCTCCGCCTCGAACTCGCTGAACCCGTAGGTCCGCAGGACCCGCAGCACGAAGTCGAGCAACTCGCTCACCTGGGGGACGATCTGGCTCGCCTCGCAGAAGATGTGGCTGTCGTCCTGGGTGAAGCCCCGGGTGCGCAACAGGCCGTGGAGGACACCGGAGCGCTCGTAGCGGTACACCGTGCCGAACTCGAACAGCTTGAGCGGCAGTTCCCGGTATGACCGGGTGCGGGACCGGTAGATCAGGATGTGCCCCGGGCAGTTCATGGGCTTGGGGTAGTAGGTCCCGCCCTCCATCTCCATGGGCGGGTACATGCCCTCGGCGTACCAGCTCAGGTGGCCGCTGATCTCGAAGAGCGTCGACTTCGAGATGTGGGGGGTGAAGACGAACTCGTAGCCGCCCCTCTCGTGCTCCGCCCGGGCGTAGTCCTCCATCTGCTTGCGGACCATGGCGCCCTTGGGGTGCCACACGGCCAGGCCCCCGCCCAGCTCGTCGGGAAAGGAGATGAGGTCGAGTTCGACGCCCAGCTTGCGGTGGTCGCGCCGCTCGGCCTCGGCCAGGCGGTGGAGGTGGTCCTCGAGGTCCTTGCCCGTCGACCAGGCGGTGCCGTAGATGCGCTGGAGCATGGGCCGCTTCTCGTCGCCCCGCCAGTACGCCCCGGCCACCTTCTGGAGCTTGAAGTGGCCCAGCCGGGCGGTGGTGGGGACGTGCGGGCCCCGGCACAGGTCGACGAAGGAGTTGTTGCGATACACCGAGACCTCGCCCGCCGCCGCCCCCTCCGAGGTCTCCGCTCCTTCGATGATCTCCCGCTTGTAGGGCTGGTCGGAGAACAGCTCCAGGCCGGCGTCGCGGTCGAGCTCTTGGCGGACGAAGGGCTGGGCCTGGCCCACGATGTCCTGCATCCGGGCTTCGATGCGCTCCAGGTCCGACTCGGTGAAGTGCGCCCCGCCCGGGAGCTCGAAGTCGTAGTAGAAGCCGTCGGCGATGGGGGGGCCGATGGCGTAGCGGGCGCCCGGGAACAGGTCGAGGACGGCCTGGGCCAGGACGTGGGACGTGGAATGGCGCAGGATCTCGAGCCCCTCGGGGGAGTTGGCGGTGACCACGGCCACGTCGGCGTCGGCTTCCAGGGGGCGACCCAGGTCGACCAGGGTTCCGTCCACCCGGGCGGCCACGGCCGCCTCGGCCAGACGCGGCCCGATGGACGCCGCCACCTCCGCGGGGGTGACACCGGCGGGATAGTCCCGGGTCGAGCCGTCGGGCAGGGAGACGGTGACCTGGTCGCTCACCAGGAGGGGTTACTCCTCGGCGGAAGGCACCTCGTCGAGGGCCATGTCCATCTCGTCAGGCTCCTCAACCTCGCCTTCGATGGGCTCGACGTCCTCGACCATGATGGGCTGCTCCTCGACCTCCTCGGAGCGCGGCGGGCGTCCGGGACCACGGCCCCCTCCGCCCCCGCGACCCCCGCGGCCGCCGAGCCGCTCGGCCACCGTCCGCTTGGCATAGGGCAGCAGCGCCAGCTCCCGGGCCGTCTTGATGGCCACCGCCACTTCCCGCTGGTGGCGGTTGCAGTTGCCGGTGGTGCGCCGGGCCTTGATCTTGGCCCGCTCGGAGAGGAAGCGACCGAGGAGGTTGGCATCCTTGTAGTCGACCCAGTCCATCGAGTCACGACAGAAGATGCACACCTTGGGCTTGCCCCGCCGGCGCAAGGTGGCGGCAGCGGGGGCACGCTTGGTGCTGCGGTTGCGGTCGTTGTTGCGGGCCATAGAGGCGGCAGCCTAGCAGCGCGGCGGCGGAATTCCGTCCCGGCTTTACCGCGGCTTCCCGCCTCCCCAGTCGGCCTGGAACTCGGCCAGCCCCTTGCCATAGATGGACCGGAAGGCGGCGTCGACGTGGTAGTCCGTCGTCCCCGGGGCGAGGCGGTCCCGGCCTGCCTCCACCAGGAGGTCGACAGGAGCGTCGGGGCCCTTGGCCTGGGCCAGGAAGGCCATGGCCGACGTCGACTCCTGATAGGCGGAGACGATGGCGTCCAGGCCCCCGGTGGTGAACTCGAAGTCCTCGGGCAGCACCTCGTCGCTGCCCGCCACCTCACTGGGCCGCTCCCGGCCCTTGGCCAGCCAGTCGGCCACACCCTCGTGGACCCAGGCGGGCACGAACGGCCCGGCCAGGGGGAAGGCGGCCACGTGGACGAACTCGTGGTGCAGCGTCTCGAGCTGGAACGACCGGCGGCTGCGGGCCAGGTTGACGTCCTGGATGAAAACCCTGGGAGCAGTGGACGCCCAGTTCTCGTCGCGGTCGACGGCGGCGGCGGCGAAGGCCACGAAGTTGGTGAGGTCGAAGGTGGACTGGAGCATCTCGGCCAGTTGGTCGACGGTGTGGGGAAGGACGAGGAGGATCTGGTCGGGGAGGGGTCGGTCGAAGCCCGTGGCCAGCCGCTCCCGGGCCTGTTCGGCCAGATCGAGCAGGGTCTCGGCCCGCTGGCGGTCGGCGGGGGCGAAGACCACGGTGAAGTGGGCCGAGCTCGCCCGGGCCACGGGGCCGAAGTCCCAGAGGTTGCGGGCCGACGGCAGGCCGAGGTCCTCCACGTCGGTGTCGGACACGATCCGCCACCGCCCCTCCCGCCGGAGGAACGTGTAGAAGAAGCCGTCGAGGGCGTCGACGGCGTCCACTCCCTCGAGGCGGTAGTGGGCCTCCACCGCCGGCAGGAACACCTCGTCGGCGGTGTAGCGGTCGCCGAGCCCCTCGGCCAGATCGGGGACCTCGTCGGTTCGCAGCACGAGCTCGTACCGGGCCAGCGGCACGGTGCGCAGCCCGTCGAACAATGCCCCCTGGGCAGCCTTGAACTCGTCGCTGGCTCCCGGGTCCACGGTGGCCAGGAACGCCTCCCGGTCCCCGCTGCGCACGGCCGCCTCCCGCTGGTCGAGCACGGCCCGAATGGCGTCGTCCCTGGTCTCGGCCCCCGCCCCCGGGACGGTGGGCGCCCCGCCCACCAGCACCACCGCCAGCAGCAGCCGGGCTGCGCTCCTCACCTGCGGAGATCGAGGCCGAGGAGGTTGGCGAGCTCGAGGAGGACCCCCGGGGCCTCGGGATGGGGCCCGCCGGACAGGATGGCGCTGGCCAGGTCATCGAGGGCGTCGAGGGCCCGGGGGGCATCGAGGTCGTCGTCGAGGGCGGCCCGCACGGCGGCGGCGAAGGGCACCGGGTCGGCGCCGTCCGGGCAGCGGGCGGCGGCCAGCAGCCGGCGCAGGAGGGCCGTCCCCTCCTCCAGATCCGACGGGTACCACTCGAAGCCGGCCCGGTAGTGATGGCGCATGAGGGCGAGGCGGATGGCCCGGGCGTCGGCCACCTTGAGGAGGTCGGAGACGAAGACCAGGTTGCCGAGGGACTTGGACATCTTCTCGCCCTCGAAGGACACCATGGCCGAGTGCATCCAGTAGCGGGACAGGGGCTGGCCGGTGACGGCCGTCGACTGGGCCACCTCGCACTCGTGGTGGGGGAAGATGAGGTCCGTGCCCCCGCCGTGCAGGTCGATGGTGGGCCCATGGGCGGCCAGGGCCATGGCCGAGCACTCGATGTGCCAACCGGGCCGGCCGGCACCGAAGGGGGCCTCCCATGACGGCTCCCCGGGGGCCGACCGCTGCCACAGCGTGAAGTCCAGTGGGTCACGCTTGGCCGGGTCCTCGGGACGGCCTCCCCGCTCCCGGGCCAGGGCGATCATCTCCTCCCGGGACAGGCCCGAGAGCGAACCGAACCCGGGGCTGGTGGCGATGTCGAAGTACACGTTGCCGTCCACCCGGTAGGCGTGGCCGGAGGCCAGCAGCCGCCCCACCAGGTCGATGATCTGGGGGACGGCCTCGGTGGCCCGCGGCTCGGAGACGGGCGGGCGCACACCCAGGGCCTCCATGTCGGAACGGAAGCGGGCCACCTCCGCCTCGGCCAGCTCCAGGTAGTCGACACCCAGTTCCTTGGCCTTGGGGAGGATGGAGTCGTCGACGTCGGTGATGTTGCGGACCAGGGCCACCTCGTGGCCCAGCTCTTCGAGCCGGCGGACGAGCAGGTCGTAGGTCAGGTAGGTGGCGGCATGGCCCAGGTGCGTGGAGTCGTAGGGAGTGATGCCGCAGACGTACATCCGGACCGGTTCGGCCGCGGGGACGAAGTCCACGACTTCCCGGCGGGCGGTGTCGTAGAGGCGCATCCGGGTACGGGCCGTCCAGGTCTACGCCGGCATGAGCTGGAGGGTCGCCCTCCCGCCGGAACGGACGTTGACCGTGAGGATCACGGCGGTGAAGGACTCCAGCCCCAGGGCGTTCTCCAGCGGACCGCCGTCGAGCGGCCGCAGGTCGGACATGGCCGACACC
Source organism: Acidimicrobiia bacterium (assembly GCA_044870155.1). Taxonomy (GTDB): domain Bacteria; phylum Actinomycetota; class Acidimicrobiia; order IMCC26256; family BP-133; genus CAWBJP01. The sequence continues at coordinate 5,815 of JBIOYN010000404.1, forward strand.
AGCGCCTGGGTGGAGCGCATGGCCTCGAGGTGGTCGGAGACGACCGCGACATCCCCCACCATGGGCTTGTCCAGGTTGGCGAAGGCGGCGGCCGGGACGTGGTGGAAGGCGCCTGCCACCAGGGCACCGGGGAGCTTGGCCTGCACGGCGGCGGCGATGGAACCCTCCTGGATGGGGACGTAGCGGAAGCTGGCGCCCACCTTGGCCAGGGAGCTGGCCATCGAAACCACCACCTTGCCGGCCAGGAACTCGGCGTGCTCGACGGCCGTCGCCACCGTGGCCCGGGCCGAGGTGGCCAGGACCACGATCTCCGCCAGCTTGGCGGCGTCGGCATTGCCAACCGGGTCGATGCGGGACACGCGGTCGCCCCACTGGTCCTGGAGTTCCTTGACCTTGGCCTCCGCCTTGGCCGGGTCACGCGAGCCGGCGTAGACCCGCAGCCCCATGCTGGCCAACCGGGACACCAGGCCCCGCCCAGCCGGACCCGTCGCCCCCAGAACTCCCACTTTCATCACGGGAGAAGCTTGGCACAGGTCATTAGGCTGACTTTCATGCGTGGGCGAGGTGTCCTGGCCGCCGTGTGCCTGGTGGCGGCCGGCTGCAACAGCGGGAATGGCGCTTCCGACCCGGCGCGCCAGCAGGGCACGGCGGCCGAAGCCCCGTCCCAGCGCCTGGCCCCCTTGCCCGCCCCACCCCGCACCGAGGTGACGGGCGCCTTCTTCGACGGCAAGGTCGTGGTCCTGGCCGGGCTCCTCCAGGACAACTCCGCCAGCGCCCAGGTCGACTTCTACGACCCGGCCACCGACAGGTGGAGCGCCGGGCCGCCGCTGCCCAGGGCCCTCCACCACACCGCCGCCGGCGTCCTCGGCGGCCGCCTCTACGTTGTCGGCGGGTACCTCGACCCGCAGTGGACTCCGGTGGCGGACGTCCACAGCCTGGGCCCCGGCGAGACGGCGTGGCGGCCGGAGCCTCCGCTGTCCGGCGCCCGGGGTGCCCTGGCCGTCGCCTCCCTGCCCGACGCCCTCATGGCCGTGGGCGGCGTGGGCAGCGGCGACATGGTCAGGACCGAGATCCTCCAGACCGGCGCCGCCGCCTGGCAGCCGGGGCCGAACCTGACCACACCCCGGGAGCACCTGGGCGCCACCGGCGCCGCGGGGCGGGCCTACGCCATCGCCGGACGGGTGGGAACGCTGGAATCGAACCGGGACTCCGTCGAGTCACTGGCCCTGACCGACACCGCCTGGCGGGTGGAGCCCAAGCTCAACCGCAGCCGGGGCGGGATCGGCGGCGCCGCCCCCGGCGACCGGCCCTGCGTGGCCGGCGGTGAGGAGCCCCTGGGCCGCACCATCGGCGAGGTCGAGTGCCTCCAGGGTGACCGCTGGGTGGTGGTCGCCCACCTCGAGGTTCCCCGCCACGGCGTGGCCGTGGTCGCCCACGGCAACCGCCTCCACGTCATCGGCGGTGGCCCCAAGCCCGGCCTGTTCGTCAGCGACACCCACGAAGCCTTCGACCTCTAGGCCTGGGGCCGGCCGGGTTACAGGTAGAGGCCCGTCTGGCCCTCGGAGCGTTCCGAGGCGACGGCGTGGATGTCGCGTTCGCGCAGGATCAGGTAGTCCTCGCCCCGGATCTCGACCTCGTAGCCGCTCTCGGGCGAGAACAGCACCAGATCCGACGGCTCCACGTTGCGGACCGTGGGCCCCAGGGCCACCACCTCGCCCCACACCAGCCGCCGGTCCACGTTGGCGGTGGCGGGGATCAGGATCCCGGAACGGGACTTGCGTTCCCCGGCCTCCCGGGAGGGGAGGATCAGGAGTCGGTCGGCGGTCATCCGGATCGACTGTTTGACGTCGTGGTCGCCGTCAGTGTTCTTGCGGGGCACGCGCTCAGCGTACCGTCGCGGTTCCTTTCCGGAGTTCCCTCCGGTGTACCGTCCTAGGCGCCATGACCGCACGCCGCCTGCAGTTCGCCAGCCTGCTGGCCGGCGCTTTCCTGGTCCTCACCGCCTGCAGCGGCGGCGGGGAGGAGCCCCGTCCGACGACATCGGCGGGTGGCTCGACGTCGGCTCCGGCCGACCCCGGCCCGGGCACGCCCGTCACCATCAAGGCCGGTGACCTCTTCCTGGATCCCACCGAGATCACGGTCCCCCCCGGCCCCGTTACCTTCACCTACGTGAACGAGGGCGCCCAGACCCACACCCTCCTGATCGAGGGCATCGAGGGCTTCAGGCTGGAGGTGAAGGCCAAGGGCGACACCGCCAGCCGCAACGTGGCGCTCGACCGGCGGGGCCGCTACACGATGTTCTGCGACATACCCGGCCACCGGGCGGCGGGCATGGAGAGCACGCTGGTGGTGCAGTGATCGCCCTGCGCCGGCTGGCGATCGTCACCACCGCCGCCACCTACCTGCTGGTGGTGGTGGGCGGCATGGTGCGGGCCACGGAGTCGGGCCTCGGCTGCCCCGACTGGCCCCGCTGCCACGGATCGCTGGTGCCCCCGCTCGAATACCACGCCATCATCGAGTACTCGCACCGGCTGACGGCCTCCGTCGTCATCATGTTGTCCCTGGCCCTGGCCGGCCTGGCGCTGGCCCAGCGGCGCCGGATCGAGGCCCGGGCCCGGCGCCTCGCCGTCGCCACCGTGCCCGTGGTGTTCTCCCAGGCGCTGCTGGGCGCGCTGGTGGTGGCCCTCGAGCTCCACGCCGAGTCGGTGGTGGCCCACCTGCTGGTGGCCATGACCCTGCTGTGCATCCTCATCTCCCTGGTGGTGGAGACCACGCCGTCGGTGCCCGCTCCCGGGAAGGCGGACGCCGACCGGCGCTTCGCCCGCCGGCTCACGTGGGTCACGTTCTCCGCTCTGGCGCTCATGCTGCTCGGCTCCTACGTGAGCGGCCGCAACGCCGGGCTGGCCTTCCCCGACTGGCCCCTGTTCAACGGGCGGCTGGTGCCGGCCACCCACGGCCTGTTACCCGACCTGCACTTCGCCCACCGCCTCCTGGCCGCGGCCGTCTCGGTGGCGGTCTTCGCCCTGGGCCGTAGCGTGCGGCGCCGGCCCCAGGCCGGTCCCGTCAATGTGCTCGTGCGGGTGGCGTCGGCCGTCATCGGCATCGAGATCCTCGTCGGGGCGGGCAACGTGTGGACCCGGCTGAGCCCGGTCACCCGCACCGCCCATCTCGCCCTGGGCGCGCTCGTCTTCGCCACGCTGTTCGCCGCCACCCGTCTGGCCTGGCGGATGCCCGCTCCGGCCGGCGCCCGTCCGGCGGCCACCGGCCCGGACGCGGCCCCGGACCGCACCCCGGTGGGGAGCCCGGCATGAGGGGTTTCAGTACCACGGCCGGAGCCCTGGGGGCAGCCGGCACCGCCTCGTCGTGGGCGGCGCGCGCCCGCGTCTACCTGGCCCTCACCAAGCCCCGGATCATCGAGCTGCTGCTGGTCACCACCGTGCCCGCCATGGTGCTGGCCGATCGGGGGCTGCCCGACCCCTGGCTGGTGGTGGCGGTGCTGGTCGGCGGCACCCTGGCCGCCGGGGGAGCCAACACCATCAACTGCGTGATCGATCGGGACATCGACGAGAAGATGGGTCGCACCCGGCGCCGCCCGCTCCCCACCGGGGCGGTCTCTCCCGTCGCCGCCCTGCGTTTCGGGCTGGTGCTGGAAGTGCTCGCTTTCGTGTTCCTGTGGTCGACCGTCAACCTGCTGGCCGCCCTGCTGTCGGTGGGGGCCACGGCGTTCTACGTGTTCGTCTACACCATGTGGCTCAAGCGGACGACGGCCCAGAACATCGTGATCGGCGGCGCCGCCGGGGCGGTGCCCGTGCTGGTGGGCTGGGCGGCGGTGACCGGTCGGGTGGGCCTGCCCGCCTGGGTCATGTTCGCCATCGTGTTCATGTGGACCCCGCCCCACTTCTGGGCGCTGGCCATGCGCTACCGGGACGACTACGCCCGGGCCGGCGTGCCCATGCTGCCGGTGGTGGCCGGGCCCAAAGCCGCCGCCCGGCAGATCATGGCCTACTCCGTGGTGCTGGTGGCGGTGACCCTCACGCTCTGCCCGGCGGCCAAGATGGGCCCGGTGTACCTGGTGGCGGCCCTGGTGCTGGGGGCCCGCTTCGTGCAGTGCGCCCACGTGCTGTCCCGGGACGGCACCCCCAAGGCGGCCATCCGGCTGTTCTCGTACTCCATCACCTACCTGGGCCTGCTCTTCGCCGCCATCGCCCTCGACGCCATCCTCCTGTCGCACAGCTGAAGACACCCGGCTGAAGAACCTCCGCCTGCTCGCCCTGTTCCTGATCGTGGCCGCCGTTCCCGGCAGCCTCCTGATCCGGCGCGCCGTGAGCCCAGAGTCCCGCCGGGAGCCGGTCCGCTCCGGCCCGGTGCCCACCTTCAGCCTGGCGGCCGCCGATGGCACCACGGTGTCCTCGAGCGACCTCGCCGGCCATCCGGCGCTGGTGCACTTCTACGCCTCCTGGTGCGAGCCGTGCCAGGAGGAGGCGCCCGTGCTCGCCGCCACCCGCCGGAGCCACCCCGATCTGATCGTGGTGGCCATCGTCGTGCGCGACGACGCCGCCGCCGCCGAGCAGGCCGCCCGGTCGGCCGGCGTGGACTGGCCCCTGCTCCTCGACCCCGACGAGCAGGCCGCCCGGGGCTTCGGCGTGGACAGCGCGCCCGCCACTTTCTTCGTCTCCGCCGACGGCCGCATCACCGGCCGGCTCATCGGCCCGGTCTCCCGCCCGTTAGTGGACCGCCAGCTCAAGCGGATCCCGTGAGGGGCTGAACGA